>JAYZVT010000121.1:0-2547 GCA_036155355.1 Pseudomonadota bacterium | reverse complement strand
GCGCAGCTTCAACGCGCGCCTCGATGCGTTGCTCACCGGTCTCGTCGCTGCTAGCGCCGCCGACGACACCGGGCGCCCCAAGCGCCCCGATCTCTCCGGCCAGGCCTTCCAGCAACCCTTTTCCGGTTGGTATTGGCAAATAAAGACGGCCGGTGCGAACGAGCCCCTCCACATATCCAACTCCCTCCTCGACCAGACTCTGAAGCTCCCCAGCGAAGGCGGCATCGCGCCTGACGAGCACAATGTCCGGCGCGGCGTTATGCCTGGTCCCGAGGGTCAGCGTCTGCGTATCCTTGAGCGCGAGATTGCCTTCGCCTCGATCCCCGGCAATCCTGTCTATTCCTACGCGGTGGCAGGCGATGCTTCCGAGATTGAGTACGACGTCGGGCAATTCACCACGCTGCTCGCCACGGCACTTTTCCTGCTTGGCCTTGGCCTGGTTGCGGCGATGGCTTTTCAGGTCCGCTTTGGCCTGAGGCCTCTTCGCGCTGTGCGCAAGGGGCTTGCCGCTATCCGCTCCGGAGAAGCCCAGCGTCTTGAGGGCGACCTGCCGGAAGAAATTGCGCCCCTGCAGGAGGAGCTGAATGCGCTTATTCGCGCCAACCACGACGTGGTGGAACGCGCGCGTACCCATGTGGGCAACCTGGCGCACGCCCTGAAGACTCCGCTCAGCGTCATTACCAACGAGGCGCGGGGCAAGCGCGCGCCGCTGGCCCGCAAAGTGGTAGAGCAGGCTGACGTCATGCGGGCGCAGATCACACACCATCTTGACCGTGCCCGCATGGCCGCGAGCGCGGGCGCGATCCACAGCGCGACTCCTATCGATCCGGTTTTTTCCGCTCTCATGCGGGCGCTTGAGCGCATCTACGAAGAGAAGGGCCTCACCTTCACGTCCGATTGGCCGACTGATGCCGTGTTCCAGGGCGAGAAGCACGATCTGGAAGAAATGGTAGGCAACCTTCTTGACAACGCCTGCAAGTGGGCGAATTCGGAGGTTGCGCTGAAGATCATGCGCCTGAGGCCTGCGCGCAGCGAAGGGCCGCTGCGGTTAGCCGTTTTCGTTGATGACGACGGGCCTGGCCTCAGCCGCAAGAAGCGGGAATCCGCGTTGAAGCGTGGCCGGCGTCTGGATGAGTCCAAACCTGGCTCCGGTCTCGGTCTGTCCATCGTCAGCGACCTCGCCCATGTCTACAAGGGTACGTTCAAGCTCAAGGAATCCCCGATGGGCGGCCTCAGGGCGCGGCTGGAACTGCCGGAAGTGCCGCCGAAATAGGCTGGGGTCGAAATTTCGCCGGATTTTGGCTGTTTGCACGTTAGAGGCACATATACACGCCGACAGCGCACCGTTTCTCCGGCGCCTTTGTGAGGGATTGCCGTCATGCAAGCCAGAACCTGTTCGTATCTTCTCGCCGCAGCCATGATCTTGCCGCTGGCGGCCTGCGGCCCTGGCCACAAGGCGGAAACTGGCACGCTCGTTGGTGCCGTCGCGGGTGGCGCCGCCGGAGCAGCAATTGGCAAGGGCAACGGCAAGATTGCTGGCGCCATGGTAGGCGCGTTTCTCGGCGGCGTTGTCGGCCATTCGATTGGCAAGAGCATGGATGAGGCAGATCGGCGTGCCGCCATGGAAGCGGAATTCCGCGCACTGGAGTATGGTCAGCCCGGAGCTCCAACTCGCTGGCGCAACCCGCAGACAGGACATTACGGCGACGTCATTGTGCAGCAGCCCTATGTGGTGGATAGCCGCCATTGCCGCGACTATACGCACACCATCTATATCGACGGGCGTCCCGAGACGGTTCGTGGCCGCGCCTGCCGCAATCCGGACGGTACCTGGTCCAACTTGGGCTAGCCGAACCGTGGCCAATCTGCGGTCCAGGCGGCGCCTGGGTTTGTGTCTTGCCGCTCGGGCCTCGCCCGCTTATGCCTAGGGTCCCCACGCGTATTGGAAAGTCGCGGATCCGGCATGTTCTTGTGGTTCATACTTGCACTGTTGACGGGAGGCGCCGTGCTCGCGGTGCTATGGCCGTTTCTCCGCCCGCCCGCAACAGCGGCTGCGGGCCGCGCCCATGACGCCGCGGTCTATCGCGATCAGCTTGCCGAGATCGATGCGGACCAGGCCCGGGGACTGATCGACAAGGCCGAAGCACAGTCGGCACGCACCGAAATTTCCCGGCGCATCCTCGCCACTGGCGAGGCCGGCGGGCCAGGGAAGTCAAAATCCTCTCAGGGTGCCGCGCGCCTGGCTTTCGCCTTTACTGTTGTCTGCCTGCCGATAGCTAGCCTCGCCATCTATCTGTCCGCCGGAAATCCATCTCTTCCCGACCAGCCGCTCGCGGCGCGTCTGGAATCGAACGAAACCAACCAGAGTATTGCCGCGCTCGTGGCCAAGGTCGAAGCGCGCCTGCGCGAGCACCCGGACGATGGCAAAGGGTGGGATGTCGTTGCGCCCGTCTATCTGCGACTGGGCCGTTATGGCGATGCGGCCGACGCCTTCGAACAGGCCATTCGCCTGCTGGGTGCCAGTGCAGCGCGATATTCGGGATATGG
>JAYZVT010000120.1:0-2594 GCA_036155355.1 Pseudomonadota bacterium | reverse complement strand
CGCGCGTCCCGGCACTTGAAGAAGCGCTGGTTGAAATCGAGGTTGTATTCGTGGGTGATCCGTCCTGGGCGCGGAGACATCACAATCAGCCGTGTCGCCAGGAACAGCGCCTCTTCCACGCTGTGGGTGATGAAGAAGACCGCCTTGTTGGTTTCTCGCCAGACGTCGAGGATAAGCTCCTGCATCATGTCCCGCGTCAGCGCGTCCAGCGCCCCCAGCGGCTCGTCCATGAGCAGGGCGGCAGGATCGGACGTCAGCGCGCGGGCCAGCCCCACGCGCTGCTGCATGCCGCCGGAAAGTTCGTAGATGTTCTTCTCCTCGAAATCCTTCAGGCCCACCAGATCGATATATTTGCGTGCGATGCGGCGGCGTTCCTCTTTCGCCACACCCTGAAGCTTCAACCCGAAGGTGACGTTCTGCAAGACCTTGAGCCAGGGCAGGAGCGCGTGTTTCTGGAATACCACGCCCCGGTCGGCGCCGGGGCCGGTGACCGTCTGTCCGCCCAGCGTCACGCGCCCGGAGCTTGGTCTTATGAAACCTGCGAGCAGATTGAGGAACGTGGTCTTGCCGCAGCCTGATGCCCCTAGCGCCACCACGAAGTCGCCCGGCGCAATTTCCAGAGAGACTTTCTCCAGCGCATGCACGCCGCGTCCGTCGCGTGTTGGATAGATGACCGAGACCTTCTCGGCTCTGAGCACGCCCCCGGCGTCCTCACCGCGCCTGCGTCTTGCCGGTCTGGTCGCCTTCGCCGCCTTGCCCCGTCGCGGCCTGCCCCGCGATGACATCGCGGTCCGTTTCGCCTTCGCCATTGGGTCCCCTTCCTCCGGCCGGCGTTGAACATAGCACGGGCGCGCTCCCGTCAGGGGAACGCGCCCGCCCTAATTTTGTGCGCTACTTGCAGCCTTTCACGGCAGCCTGGACGAATTTATCGTTCACCACTGCGCTGTAATCCGGCAGCATCTTCTCGATCTTCTTCTGTTCGAGCAGGAACTCGGACGTGGCCTTGAGCGCCTTGGCCGCGCCGCCGTCCTTGCCGCCGCCGATCCAGGTGGCGGACGCCTGCTGCTCAAGCGACGGGAAGTCGTAGAGCTTCAGCACGTCGAGCACCTCGGCGGGCTCGCCGCCGACCAGCTTGACGATCTTCTTGGCGTTATCGGAGTCGGGACCATAGGCGGTCGGGTTGTCCCGGTAGGCCTTGTCGGCCGCGGCGATGGTCTGGACGAACTTGCACATGAAGTCGCCATTCTTGGCCGCGAAGTCCTTGTTGACGATCATGCCGTCGAAGGTTGCCTTTCCGAGCTTGGAAAGGTCGCCCGAGGTCAGCAGCACCTTGCCGGACTTTTTGATCCGGCCGAGCGCAGGATCCCACACGAAGGCAGCGTCGATGTCACCCCGCTCCCACGCGGCGGCAATGGCATTCGGCTGCATGTTGAGCAGGTTAACGTCCTTCGGGTCGATCTTGTAGTGTTCCAGTGCGAACAGCATGTGGAAATGCGTAGTAGAGACGAAAGGCACGCCAACTTTCTTGCCCTTCAGATCGGCCATCTTCTCGATGCCGGAACCGTTGCGGACGACGAGCGCCTCGGCGTCGTTGATATTCTCGACGATCCAGAACAGCTCGATCGGCAGGCTGCGGCTGACACCGGCTGCGATCGGGCTGGAGCCGGCAAGAGCAATGTGGACGTCACCGGAGGCCATCGCAGTGATGACCTTGGCGCCGGAATCAAACTTCTCCCAGCGGATCTTGTAGCCTGTGGCTTTCTCGAATGCACCGTCGGCAATGGCGACCTTCCAGGGGTTGTAGATGAGCTGGTAGCCGATGGTGACTTCCTTGTCGGCAGCGAGCGTTACGCCTGCGCCCATGACCAGAGCCACAACGCTACTGAGCATTGCAGCGAACAACTTCTTCATAGTGCCCTCCATTCCGGTTTTACGCTTCCGGTGCCGATCACCGGATACGCGCAGGGTTAGTCCTTGAACTCCTCAAGCGTGGTCCTCAGGATTGCACATATCTCGTCGATATGCGCGCGTTCGCTCACGAAAGGCGGAGCGACAATGCCGGAATCGCCTGTGAACTTGATATGCAGGCCATTCCAGAACAGTTGCTTTTGCAGCAGGGTGCCGCGCAGGCCCGGCACGCGGCCTGCCGCCACGTCGATACCTGCGATCAGGCCGAAGCCGCGGATATCCGTGACGATGTCAAGGTCCTGCAGCGCATAGATCTTGTCGAGGAAGTAGGGCGAAAGCTCTGTGGCCCGCTCGAACAGCTTTTCCTTGCGGTAGATCTCCTGCGTGGCGAGGCCGGCCGCGCAGGCCGCCGGATGCGCCGAATAGGTGTAGCCATGGAAGAACTCGATGGCGCCTTCCGGGGCCGAGTTGACGATAGTGTCGTAGACATTGTCGGTGACGCCAACCGCGCCCATGGGCTGCGCCGCATTGGTAATGGCCTTGGCCATGGTCATGATATCCGGCGTGACCCCGAACGATTGCGCCGCGAAGGGCGCGCCGGTCCGGCCGAAACCGCAGATCACTTCGTCGAACACCAGCAGGATGCCGTTGCGGTCGCAGATCTCGCGCAGCCGCTGCAGATAGCC
>JAYZVT010000119.1:0-3849 GCA_036155355.1 Pseudomonadota bacterium | reverse complement strand
CGCGCTGGCGATCCTGCAGGACGGCCTGCTCGGCCCCAGGGGCAAGCCCTGGCTGGTCGAGGCCTACGAGGCGGAGGTGATCGGCGGTCCGGGCGCGTTCACAGTGACTGTAACGAGCCGGAAGGAGTTCAGCACCGCGATCAGACGAAAGCTCTTGCTGGAAATCGTGGACGCAGGTGGAGGCGTCACGCAGGCCGACTATTCCGAAGGCGTACTGCACTCCGATTGCCTCGTGGGGGAGCGCACACTCGAGGAGTGGCTCGAGGGAGGCAGGGATGAATAACGGCGTTTTGCGTGCGGCCGGAGCGCTGCTTGCGCTTGCGGCCATGCTGCTTCCCTGGGCAACAGGCGACGTATCGCATGCGGACGACATATCAGTCGATCTGGAACTGGTGCTCGCTGTCGATGTGTCGCTCTCGATGGACCGGGAGGAGCAGCGCCTGCAGCGGGCAGGCTACGTCGCCGCCTTCAGGCATCCCGAAGTGATCGCCGCCATTCGGGCCGGGCAATATCAGCGGATCGCGGTGACGTATTTCGAATGGGCCGGCGAACGCATCCAGCGCCCGGTAAGCAAGTGGCAACTGATCGACAGTGCCGCGTCGGCGCAATCTTTCGCCGATGACCTGGAGAAGGCAGAAATCTCCGGCGCGCACCGCACTTCCATATCGGCGGCGCTCAACTATGCGAGCGGCTTGTTTGAGGGCAATGGCTTCCAGGGATTGCGCCGGGTCGTGGACGTATCGGGTGACGGTCCCAACAACATGGGACTTCCCGTCGATCAGATCAGGGACCGGGTGGTGGAGCGGGGCATTGTCATCAACGGCCTGCCGATCGTGCTGAAGCCGGGCAGCGCGCTCGGCTTCTACGACATCAGGAACCTGCAATACTATTATGAGGACTGCGTGATTGGCGGGATTGGCTCTTTCCTCGTCACCGTTCATGACGAGGCTGAATTTGCCGACGCGATCAGACGAAAGCTGATTCAGGAACTGGCCATGCCGATGCCTCGCATATGGAGAGCGCAGTTCACGCCGCAGCGCGCAAAATCCGACTGCCTGATCGGAGAGAAGCTCTGGAACGAAATGCGCGAGTAGGCGTCCAGCTTGCGGGCGGGCGGCATTTGTTGCGCGCGACGGTGTTCGCGCTGCTGCTGCTTTCCGCAGTTGCCTCGCCCTTCGCCGCGGACGATATCGCGGTCGATGTGGAACTCGTGCTGGCGGTCGATGTGTCCTATTCCATGGACTACGACGAGCAGCGGCTGCAGCGAGAAGGCTATGTGGCCGCTTTCCGTCACCCTGACATCAAGGATGCGATCGCGAGCGGGCGCTACAAACGGATCGCCGTGATCTATTTCGAATGGGCCGGCATCGACCGGCAGGTGGTGAGAGTGCCGTGGACGCTGATCGACGGGCCCGAAGCGTCGGAGAAATTCGCGGCGGCGCTCGAGGCGGCGCCATTCAAGGGCGGACCCCGCACCTCCATATCCGCGGCCATGACGTTCGCGGCTGAATTGTTCGACGAGAATGGATTCGAAGGCCTGCGCAGGGTTCTCGACATTTCAGGTGACGGCCCCAACAACATGGGCAAGCCGGTGGACGGCGCGCGCGACGCGCTCGTGGGGCGGGGCATCATCATAAACGGCCTGCCACTGATCCTGCGCCCGGCCTATATGTCGGGCTTCTCCGATACGCTCGAACTGAACGATTACTACAGGGACTGCGTCATCGGAGGGGTCGGGTCGTTCATGGTGACGGTGGAGAAGAAGGAAGAGTTCGCCGATGCGATCCGCAAGAAGCTGATCCAGGAGCTTGCGGAATTTCCCGTCCGTCTCATCCGGGTGAGCAGGCCATCCCCGGCCGAACCCGCCGATTGCCTGATTGGCGAGAAATTGCACCAGGACGTGCCGTGAGGCACTCGAGCTTCAGGCGCCGATTCCAGGCTGCGTGCTGGCAATGAGCCAGATGCCGCCGGCGACAAGAATTGCCGCGATGATCCAGAAAAGCAGTTTCCGCATGGCGCGGTTTCCCTGTTTGTTTGCCCGCCTTTTGACCACAAATGCTGCCTATGAGACAAATCCCGGCGCAACAGATTGAGCAGACGGTCAGATGATTTTTGAGAGGACAGTTTCGGTGCGGCTT
Organism: Pseudomonadota bacterium; assembly: GCA_036155355.1. Classification (GTDB taxonomy): domain Bacteria; phylum Pseudomonadota; class Alphaproteobacteria; order Rhizobiales; family Methyloligellaceae; genus JAYZVT01. The sequence goes on along the minus strand of JAYZVT010000119.1, from coordinate 1,711 downwards.
TGGTGCGTGCTTGCACTGGCGGCGATCATGGCGCCCGTTACTGCCGGGCGAACTGAAGCCAGCCAGATTTCGGGTAGCTGCCGGCTTGTCAACGTGGACTCGGTCTATTTCAGGGATGGGGGCAAGCGCGGCTTCTATCTCTATGTGGGCGGGATGCGGCGCTTCGCGAATATGGATGTCGGGTTCGAGCACCGGTCCGCGGGCAAGGGCCTGCTGCGTCTCGAAGTGGTAGGCTGCACCAAAAACTTTCTCGTGCTGCCGATACCGACGCCCTATGTGCTCGATCTCGCGATGAACGACATTCCGAGCGCCCGCAGCGTCGAAATCGTTGCGGCGAATGGTATCGTGCGGCGGCGGATTCCCGGCCGCTGATACGTCTCAGGATATCCTGTCCACGCGCATCCGCCGGCCGGCGGCGACGATCCCGACCACGACCAGGGCAAATCCGATCTCTAGCGGCGTGATCGTCTCCGACAGGAGCAGGGCGGAGGCGGCGAGGGTGATGAAGGGCTGGAGCAGCTGGGTCTGTCCGACCTTTGCCACCCCACCTAGCGCGAGGCCCCTGTACCAGGCGAAGAAGCCGAAAAACTGGCTGGCGATGGCCAGATACAAAAAGCCGGCCCACACGGCGGCGGGCGCAGACCAGTTGACGGGTCGCTGCAGGACGATCAGCAGCAAGGCGAGCACCGGCGTGGAGATCACCAGGGCCCATGAGATCGTCTGCCATCCGCCAAGCGTGCGCGCGAGAACACCGCCATAGGCGTAGCCGACACCGGCACTGATGACCGCAGCCACGAGCAGCAGGTCCGCCAGGTGCAGACCGCTGCCGCCACCGTCCGCGGCTAGAGTGAATGCCAGGACGGCGACGCTGCCCAGGACGCCGCAGAGCCAGAAGCCCGGCGATGGACGTTCACCCGCTACAAGGACACCCGCGACGGCGGTCGCCAGCGGCAGTATGGCAAGAACGACGCCGCCATGGCTGGCGGGGACATATTGCATGGCGAGCGTGGCGAAGAGCGGAAAGCCCAGCACCACGCCGGCCGCGCAGATGACGAGGGGGACCAGAGTGGATCGCGGCGGCAGGCTTTCGCCGGACAGGCGCAGCGCCAGCGCGGCTATCGCCGCGGCGACAATGCCGCGGCCCAAGGCGATGACGTAAGGATCGAGACCCTCCACGGCGAGGCGTGTCGCCGGCAGGGTGAGGCCAAAGATGGTGACGCCGACCAGGCCGAGGAAGAGGCCCTTGCGATCGTCATCCGCCAACTGAATTCCCCTTTTTCGCCTTGTGCGCGCGGACGCGGCGCGGCACTGAACGGGTGGGCAATCTAGGCGTGGCTGGAATGCCGCACAAGGTGTCGCACCTGCCTGGGAAGCGCAATTCTCTCATGCAATTCGCGCGAAAATGCGTATTCTGCGGCCATGTCCATCTGGGGAAAATTGGCGGGTGCGGCGGCCGGGCTGGCGGTGGGCGGCCCAATCGGCGCATTGCTCGGCGGTGTCGCCGGCCACTTCGTCATCGACCGCGACAAGGCGGGCGAGGAGGGAGGCGAGAATCAGGTTGCTTTCACGGTAGGCGTCATCGCGTTGGGCGCGAAAATGGCCAAGGCCGACGGCGTCGTCACAAAGGACGAAGTGAATGCGTTCAAGGACGTGTTCAAGGTGCCTGAAGGCGAAATGAAGAATGTGGCGCGGGTGTTCAACCTGGCCAAGC
>JAYZVT010000118.1:0-2836 GCA_036155355.1 Pseudomonadota bacterium | reverse complement strand
GGCCGAGCTTTGGCACGATATCGTCCACACAATGGACGCCCACTCCTTCGCCGACACGGGCGGCACATGGATACGCACCCACGCGACGGCGCATGAACGGCGCGGCAAGGAAATGGATCAGATCGTTGAGATGGCCAGGGCCGCCGGGCTCGACCTGAAACTCCCTTCGGCGGCGGGCGCGGTCTTCCGTGCCTCGGCCAGGGCAAGGCTGGCGCGCAACTTCAGCGCAAATCCCGTGGACATGCATGCGGTGATTGCGGCGTTGGAGAAGACCGGCAAAGCCAGAAAACCGGCCGGTCGCAAGACCACACCCGCACGCAGGACGTCAAAGCGGAGCTGACATGCGCAAGAACGCCATGAAGGAGAAGTTTGCCGCCGGCGAGCCGGCCTTCGGTCTGTCGGTAATGTTCCCCTCGCCCCAGCTCGTGGAGATGGCGGCGGGGCTCGGTTTCGACTGGGTGCTGATCGACTGCGAGCATGGCAGCATCGGCATTGAGAGCGTTGAACTGATGGTGATGGCCGCTGAGTCGGCGCGCATCACACCCATTGTGCGCCCGCCCACCAACTCCCCTCTCGACATCCTAAACGTCATGGATCGCGGCGCCATGGGCGTGCAGGTGCCGCATGTGAATACCCGCGATGACGCCGTCCGCGCTTTGGAAGCAGTGAAGTTCCATCCAGTGGGCAAGCGCAGCATGGCCGCCGGTACGCGGGCGCAGGGTTATGACCTCTCAGGTTCGATGGCGGGTTTTGTCGAGATGTCCAACCGGGAGACGCTCGTCTGTGTTCAGCTCGAGGACGCAGAAGCCATCGACAACGCCGATGAGATTCTCACCGTCGAGGGCGTGGACGTCTTCTTCATCGGTCCCTCCGACCTGTCGCAGTCGATGGGCCATCCTGGAAATCCCAAGGCGCCCGCCGTCGCGGACGCCATCGACAGGACGCTGGCCAAAATCGTCAAGGCTGGCCGCACGCCGGGAATGCCCGCCGCCACCGAGGCCGTATCCGGCGTGCTGGCCAAGGGCGTGCGTTACATCTACACGCACGTGCCCAAGCTGCTCGGCCCCGCTGCCTCCACCTATTTCAAGGCGGCGAAGGTCAGGTAGGCCGATGACCGCACGCGGCATCGACGATCCGGCGGTCGCCCGCGTGCTCGCCCGCGAACACGCCTCCGCCGAGAGCGACGGCAGCCGCCTCGCTGCACGGCGCAAGGACATCGATCGGGCGCTCGCATCCGGCGAGGAGACGCCCGGTATCTATCCAAAGGACGTCTATCTTTCGGTCAAGCCGGACATGGGACGTTTTCTCTACCTCGCCGCGCTCACAATCGGCGCACGCCGCATCGTCGAGTTCGGCACGTCCTTTGGCATTTCCACCATCTACTTCGCCGCCGCGGCGCGGGAGACAGGCGGGCATGTAACGGGCAGTGAATTCGAGCCATCTAAGGCGGAAAAGGCGCTTGCCAACCTGCGCGAAGCCGGACTGGCCGACTTCGCGGACATACGCGTCGGCGACGCCATGGAAACGTTCAGCGACATCGAAGGGCCGATAGACCTGCTTTTCCTCGACGGCGCCAAGAACCTCTACCTGCCGGTGCTCGATATGCTGCAAGGGCGCCTCCGTCCCGGTTCGCTCGTTCTCGCCGACAATATCCATATGCCCGCAAGCCGCATTCAGCCATATCTCGACCACGTCAACGATCCCGCCGGACCGTTCCGCAGCGTGGTGCTGCCCTTCGCGAGCGGGCTGGGCTATTCGGTCTACCGGCCGTGACACCACCCCAGAGTCCCGGACGTGTTGTTGGCATCGCGCGCAAGGCCGCGCGCCGCGCGCCAATGGAAGAATTGAAGTCTGCCCGAATCCGCTTGCAAGGCGGCATCGTAGGCGACAACCGGGGCCGCTTCGCCTCACGCGCGGTGACCATCCTGTCAATAGAGGACTGGCGCAAGGCACTGGCGGCACTGAATCCGCCCCGCCCCGGCCTGGATTGGACCACGCGCCGCGCCAACCTGCTGGTGGAAGGCATTCGCTTGCCGCGATCTGCGGGCTCGCGGCTCCGTGTCGGACCGGTGGAACTGGAAGTCACCGGCCAGACGTCGCCCTGTTCGCGGATGGAAGAGCAGTGCACTGGCCTGCTCAAGGCCCTGTCGCCCGACTGGCGCGGCGGTGTCACCTGCCGCGTGCTGCGCGAAGGCGCAGTCACGCTTGGAGACGAAGTGGAAATTGTCCGGGAACTGCCGGAGCGTCCACCGCCCCGGCTGCCATGACGTGAAGCCTGTTTAGTGACGGCAGGCCTGCGCCTTGATCATGCAGCCCCACGCTCCATGGTCGTCCTTGCAGTCGACGTGCTTCTTCAGAGCCAGTCCAAAATCCGCGTATTTGCGGCCATATTCCAGCGCAACGAAGGCCGACCAGTTGCGCACCGCATATTCGTAGGCTTCCTGCTGGCTCTTCTTGCCGAGGGAGTCGCCCCAATGCTCATGCGGCTTGCCGAACCATGTGCGGCACCAGGTGCCGTTGGACATGTATTGGGAGCCGGGGAAAGCGCCGGCGGCTTGATGGATGAATGTGCTGAAAACCAGGGCCAGGACGGCGCACGCTGCGAATTTCCTCATGACGCATACCTCTGAACGCGAGACAGGAGCAGGAATTCCGGCAGTATTGATTCATTAGGGTTATCGCTTTCTTAAGCACGCAAGTCCGTTTGGCACCCCCACGAAATCCATTGACGCGGATGTCCGTTCTGGCCCCACATTCGATCCATGGGGGGAATGGAAATTGTCATAAGTCTGCGGGCCGGGAGGGCATGTGCGCTCGCCACAATCCTGGCCATTGC
>JAYZVT010000117.1:0-6030 GCA_036155355.1 Pseudomonadota bacterium | reverse complement strand
GAGACGCAGCTCGACTTGCTGAAGAAGATCGGCATCGAGAACTACGGCCAGCTTCAGGCGCATTCGACAGACGAGGTTCCCGAGTAGGCCCGCGGTCCCGGTATCGCACAGAAAGACCATTTGCATGGCGGCTTCGATGATTGACGGGTCGCGCCTTGCCCCGGCATCCGGCGGCGCGGCGAAAAGCCTCGTCGTTTTCCTGCACGGATATGGCGCCGACGGCAACGACCTGATCGGTCTCGGCCAACACTGGGCGCGCGCCTTTCCCGACACGGCCTTCGTCTCGCCGCACGCGCCGGAGCCCTGCGCCATGTCACCGATGGGGCGGCAGTGGTTTCCGCTCACCCTCCGCGATCCTTCCGAAAGCTGGCGCGGCGTGCAGCAGGCGGGACCGGGGCTCGACGCCTTCCTGGACGCCGAGATGGAGCGGCATGGACTGGGAGACGACCGCCTTGCGCTGGTTGGATTCAGTCAGGGGACGATGATGGCCCTGCATGTGGGCCTGAGGCGGGCGAAGGCTCCCGCGGGCATCGTCGGCTATTCGGGCGCCATCGCGGGCGCGGAACATCTGGACGCGCAACTGCGCTCGAAGCCGCCGGTGCTGCTCGTTCATGGTGACGCGGATGAGGTGATCCCCATCGACGCCCTGCACATGACGCGAGAGGCGCTCGCCGCGGCAAGTGTTCCGGTGCAGTGGCATGTGAGCGAAGGCATTGGCCACGGCATCGACAATGACGGGCTGACGATCGGCGCACAGTTCCTGTCCCAGGTCCTCGCCGGACCCGCGCTGCTCTAGGCGCAAAGAGGCGCCGAGGCGCGCTAAGCCACCAGATACAGCCGTCTTCACAGACGTGACACACAGGTCTAGTATTCGCTCGCCCTTGGCGGAGGGCGTGGGGCCGCGACCGCGAACCGGAGTAATTCTGGAGACTTAGGACGTGAATAGCGCAGTTTCGCCGCAAGCCTGTCCGGCCCTCGTCCTGAACGCCGACTTCCGACCGCTCAGCTACTATCCCCTGTCGCTGTGGAGTTGGCAGGAGACGGTGAAGGCGGTTTTCCTGGAGCGGGTGAACATCGTCTCCGAATATGACCGGCTGATTCACAGCCCGTCCTTCGAAATGAAGCTGCCGAGCGTGGTGTCGCTGAAGAACTACGTGAAGCCGGCACTGTATCCGGCGTTCACGCGGTTCAATGTTTTCCTGCGCGACCGCTTCGCCTGCCAGTATTGCGGGGCGAAACACGACCTCACCTTCGATCACCTGATCCCGCGGTCGCGCGGCGGGCAGACGAAATGGGACAACGTGGTTGCCGCCTGCGCGCCATGCAATCTGCGCAAGGGCGGTAAGCTACCGCAACATGCGCATATGTGGCCGTCGCAGATGCCCTACCGCCCGACGGTGCACGAGCTGCACCGCAACGGCCGGCTGTTTCCGCCAAACTATCTCCACGAAAGCTGGCTCGACTATCTCTACTGGGATACCGAACTGGAGCCGTGATCCAGTTCTTCCCCGCAAGCGTGCGCGTGGCAGCCGTCGCCACGGTACTGCTCTTATGTATCCAGTCTCCGCCCGCGCGGGCTGCCGGATGCGGTGGCGTCAACCAGCCAAGCTGCAAGGCTTCAGAATCGCCGCGCTCGTGCCAGGGCGGGCTCGTCTCTCAAGGCGGGCGTTGCGTGCAGCGGCAGATCCACATTCCGCTGAATGCCTGCGGCGGACGCAACCAGCCGCCCTGCGCGCTGCAACCGAGCCGCGATGCCTGCGCCAGCGGCTATGCCGTCAACCTCGCGACGGGGCGCTGCGAGCGCCTGCGCAAATGCGCGCCGGATGATCTCGACTGCCGCTATCTGAACTAGCTAGCGCCGCGCGGTCCACGCGGCGGCAAGGCCGAGCAGGCCAAGCGCGGCGGAGATGACCGCGCTCCAGCCGGCGAAGGACAAGCCGAACTGCCGCCATGGCGCCTCGTCACAGCGTATCACCCGCGTCTCGTTGAGCTTGTTGAGCAGGTCGGTGACTTTGCCCGCCAGACCCGCGGCATTTCCGCAGGTATCTGGACCCGGCCACCATTTCCATTCGGCGCCGGCATGATAGACGCCAAGACCGGCATTCATGAGAAAGCCGAGTGCCGCAAGCGCCAGAACGAGGCGAGCCGCGTTCGCCGATCCTTGCCGGGCAAGGAACATGGCTGCGAGTGCTGCCGGTACGCCGAAGTAGTAGGCGTAGCGCTCCATCAGGCACAGCGGGCAGGGGCGATAGCCGCCGACATGTTCGAAGGCAAGCGCGGCCGCGATGGCCGCGAATGCGCCTAGGGCGATGAGCGCGGAGACGTTGGAGAGCGTGCCGGTTCGCGTGCGGGCCATTGCGCCTATCCCATATATTTGATCGCCACGAAGCCGGCGAAGAGCAGCACGACGAAAACTGTGAAGACCAGCCCAAGACGCCGCTCGATGAAATCGCGAATGGGCGGTCCGAACCAATAGAGCAGCGCCGCGACGAGAAAGAAACGCAAACCCCGCGCGGCGATGCTGGCGATGACGAAGACAACGAAGTTGAGCGCCGTTGCGCCCGAGGCAATGGTGATGACCTTGTAGGGAAAAGGCGTGACGCCGGCGATGAAGACAATCCAGGCGCCGTAATCGTTGTATTGCGCGGCAAATTTAGCGAATGCCGCGCTGTATCCGTAAAGCTCAAGCAGCGGCTTGCCGAGCGCGTCGAACAGGAATAGCCCGATGGCGTATCCGGCAATGCCACCGAGAACCGAAGCCACTGTGCAAAGCGCTGCGTAGGCCCAGGCCCTAGCGCGTTTCGCCAGCACCATGGGAATGAGCATGACGTCGGGTGGAATGGGAAACACCGAGCTTTCCACGAACGACACCGCGGCGAGCAGCCAGCCCGCCCGCGGATGGGCGGAGAGTTGCATTGTGCGGTCGTAGAGGGCGCGGAGCATCGGGCCTGATTAATGAGCCCGGCATTGCCTGTCCATGGAAATTGCCGTGAAAGGCGCGGCATCGCACGAGCGCGGGATGCTGGAATGCAACATGTGACAGCGTGAAACGGTCGGCCATGTTGACCGCACAGTCGACCTTGTTATGATCCCGCGCGCTGGCCGGCCCCAGTGGCGGAATTGGTAGACGCGACAGACTCAAAATCTGTTGCCCGCAAGGGCGTGCCTGTTCGAGTCAGGCCTGGGGCACCATGCGGGCCACGAATCGGGGGCAGGTTTATCCGAAAAAGGCGGAGGCTGGGGACCAGTGACTTTCCGTTTGCCGATGTTGGCGTTTCTGCTCGCTTTCCTTGTCGGCCCGGGGCTGGTCCAGGCGGGGCCTGCCCTGCTGTTCGATCCGAGCAAGGGCACGATCCTTTATGAAGAAGACATGGATGCCCTTTGGCATCCCGCATCGCTGACGAAGCTCATGACGGCCTACATCACCTTCGAGGCGCTGCGCGACGGCAAGATCACCATGGACAGCGTGCTGACCTGCTCGGAGACGGCAAATGCCCAGCCGCCGAGCAAGATCGGATTGCCTGTCGGCGGTGAGATGAGTGTCTCGCTTGCGCTGCGCTCGCTCATCGTCAAGTCAGCGAATGACGTAGCCTTCATGCTGGCGGAGAAGATCTCCGGATCGGGGGACGCATTTATCGGACGGATGAACGCCACTGCGAAGCGTCTGGGAATGACGCGTACCGTGTTTACCAATCCCAACGGGTTGCCAGACGAGAAACAGGTGACGACGGCGCGAGACATGGGTCTGCTGGCCCGCGCCATCATCAACGAGTTTCCTGACCGGATGGACCTGTTCTCCGAGCCCTATGTAAAGGTCGGCAAGGTGCGGATGCGAACGCACAACCGGCTACTGCAGCAATTCGAAGGTGCGGATGGACTGAAAACGGGATTCATCTGCGACTCGGGCTACAACATCGTGGCGAGCGCCACCCGCGATGGCCGCAGGCTGGTTGCGGTTGTTCTCGGCGGCGAGTCGGGAACCAAGCGCAACGAGAGAGCCGCCAGCCTGCTCGACCAGGGCTTTCGCCGTTACAAGTGGAAGGCGCTGTTTGGCGACGACATCGACCGCCATGCGATCAATGCATCTGCGGCAGATGCGCCGGAGAGCATGAGGCCGGTTGTCTGCAAGGTGCGCAAGCGCGTCATCAAGAAGCGGACCAAGAAGAAGTAACCATTCCGATGCGGCTGGCCCAGAGCTTGCTCACTCCTCGGTGAGGACGTCAGCGAGGGACCCAGAATGGCACAGTCAGCCGCACCTGTAGCACAGTTTTCCAAAGACGAAGTCGCCGCCATGGCCAGCGTTCTGCGGCGCCGGCATGGAGCCGCAGCGCCCGGTATTGCTGGCCACTTTGCGCTGGAACACAAGCTGTATCAGGACGAAACGCGCGCGGAAGTGTGGAGACGGGTGCAGGCACTGCTGACGAGCGGGAACCAATCTCGAACGGAATGTTAAAGGCTTTCTCCTAGCCTGCCGGCGAGACATCTCTCCCCTGTCAACCAAGGCGCTGGCATGTCCCTGAACGAGGCAGCGGACCACCGGGTCCCGGCATCCTCCCGAGCACCGGCGGGATTTCTCGCCGGCGTCAGGGCAAGGCTACACGCATCGGCGGGCGAGACGGGCAGTGCAGCGCTGTTTGCGTTTGCGGTGCGGGTTGCCAGCGCCGGGATCGCCTATCTGTCGCAGGCGCTTCTGGCGCGCTGGATGGGCAGCTACGAATACGGCATCTATGTTTTTGTCTGGGTATGGGTGCTGATCCTCGGCGGCCTATCGCCGCTGGGTCTCTCAACGGCGTCCATGCGCTTCGTACCCGAGTATCGCGAGAAAGGTCAGACCGGCCTGCTGCGCGGACTGCTGGCGGGCTCGCGTTTCATTGCGCTCGGCGTAAGTACCGTTTTGATGCTGGCCGGATTCGCTGCTCTGCATCTGTTTGGCGATTTGCTGGACAGCCACTATCTGCTGCCTGCCTTCCTGATCCTGTTCTGCCTGCCGCTCTATGCGCTAACCGATGTGCAGGATGGCATCGCGCGCGGCTTCGGATGGATGTCGGCGGCGCTTCTGCCTCCATATATCCTGCGCCCTCTTCTCATCCTGGCCGCGATGTTCGCCGCGACCCTGTTCGGCTTCGAGCCCATTGCGGCGACTGCCGCAGGTGCGGCTGTTTTCGCATGCTGGGCCGCAGTACTGGTCCAGTTCCTAATGCTGAGGCTCGGCATCTCGCGCAACGTCGCCACAGCAACCGCACAACTGGACCTGCGCCACTGGCTATTCGTTTCCGCGCCAATTCTCACCGTGAACGGCTTCGACCTGCTGTTGCAGAATACGGACATACTTGTCCTGTCGCTCTACGTGGCACCGGACGACGTCGCCATCTATTTCGCAGCGCTCAAGACCATGGCGCTGGTGAGCTTTGTGCATTTCGCGGTCGGCTCGGCGGCGGCCAACCATTTCTCCGCGCTCAAGGCGCGCGGCGATGCAGATGGACTGGCTGACGCGATCGCCAGGGCGGCGCGCTGGACATTCTGGCCCTCGCTCGCCGGCGCGGCCATGCTCCTTGCACTCGGCAAGCCGTTGCTGTGGCTGTTCGGGCATGACTTTGCGTCGGGCTATCCGCTGATGTTCGTTCTTGCCGCGGGCTTCGTCGTGAGAGCTGCATTTGGCCCGGCGCTGTTTGCACTCAGCATGCTCGGCGAGCAGAACCGCTGCGCGCTGGTGCTGCTTGGCGCGGCGCTGGCCAATGTGGCCCTCAATTTCGGGTTGATACCGCTGTTCGGTCTTTACGGCGCCGCGGCGGCCACCGCCATCTCGCTCAGTGGCTCGGCGCTGGCCATGGGGCTGGTTGCGAGGCACAGGCTCGGCCTCGACCTAGCGGTGTGGAATGCGGGGCGTGCGAAGTAGTCTTCGCCGTCAGGCCTGCTCGCGCAGCAGCCGGCGGATCACCTTCCCGGTCGTGGTTAGCGGCATCTCCTCGATGAAGGCTATCTCGCGCGGATACTCATGAGCGGACAGCCGCTCCCGCACGAAGCCACGCA
>JAYZVT010000116.1:0-3080 GCA_036155355.1 Pseudomonadota bacterium | reverse complement strand
GCGAAACTGTTCCTTGCCGACCGCGCTTTCGCGGAAACCATCGGCCCTGCGCTCAAGCTGATGAAGTCGGCGCCGGCGCTGGTGGAGATCGATGACCCTGCGGCCGACAGCGGATCTTGTCTCGGTGGAGTGGCCTATGACGCGTTCATCGCGGGTGGCGATCCGGTGTTCATACCACCCGGCCCGCAGGACGAATGGGATTCGATCTGCCTTCTCTATACATCGGGCACGACGGGAAACCCCAAGGGGGCGCTCTATACCCACCGCGGCGCTTTCCTCGGGGCGCTGTCAAATGCCTTCACCTTTGGCCTCGATCACAACAGCGTCTATCTGTGGACGTTGCCCATGTTCCATTGCTCAGGCTGGACTTATACTTGGGGCGTGACTGCGGCGGCGGCGGCCCATGTCTGCCTGCGCAAGGTGGAGCCGCGCGCGGTATTCGACGCGATCGCCGCCAACGGCGTTACGCATATGTGCGGCGCGCCCATCGTGCTCAACATGCTGGCCCATGCGCCCGCAGCAGACCGGATGCCCCTGCCCGGCCGGGTTAAAGTAGCGACGGGCGGGGCCGCTCCGCCCTCTTCAGTCATCGCGCGCATGGAGGAGATGGGCTTCGAGGTGCTGCATCTCTATGGCGCTACGGAAACCTACGGACCTTCGACTTTCTGCGCGCCGCAGGGCGAATGGGAGACACAAGGAGAGCAGCAACGTCACAGCCTGATGGCACGCCAGGGCATTCCCACGGTGCTGATTGGGGCGATGATGATCGCCGATCCTCTCACCCTGCTACCAGTGCCTAAAGATGGGGTCACCATCGGCGAGCTGATGGTGCGCGGTAACACGGTGATGAAGGGCTACCTGAAGAACCCGAAGGCGACCGGGCAGGCGCTGGAAGGAGACTGGTACCGCTCCGGCGACCTGGGCGTATGGCATGCAGACGGCTATATCGAGATCAAGGACCGTTCCAAGGACATCATCATCTCCGGTGGCGAAAATATTTCCTCGCTCGAAGTTGAAGAAATCCTCTACCGGCATCCCGACATCATGGAAGCGGCGGTGGTGGCCAAGCCCGATGCCAAATGGGGCGAAACGCCATGCGCCTTCGTAACGCCGAAGCACGGTGCAAGAGGTCTGACCGCCGAGGCGGTCATGGCCTTCTGCCGCGACAACCTCGCCCGCTTCAAATGCCCGCGCCATGTGGTGTTTGGTCCGCTGCCCAAGACTTCGACCGGCAAAATCCAGAAATTCGTGCTGCGCGAGCTGGCGAGGCAGGCCGACTCCGGTGGTGAGAACACGGCCGCCTGAACGGATTTTGATTGGGTCGGGCGAAAGCGTCTGGGCAATATCCGGGCTACAGACCGGGGCACCTACCGTGGTTGCAGCTTTTTTGAAGACCGAGACAGCCTCCTCCAGGGAAAGCCGGGTGTTGCGTCAGTGGGTCTGGCTTGCTCTGGTGCTGATCTCCGCAGTGGCGGCATTCGTTGTTGCCTCGCATCGCTTTGGCTATGAGTTCGCCGTCCGCGACATGCCGGTGCTGGCTCTCAGTTTTGCGCTCGTGGCCACTGGATCGGCTTTCCTGCTCATGCCTCGGATCGTGCGCGCCAGTTCGTTTCTGGCTCCCGCTGCGACCCGCCAAGTCCTTACCATCATCGTTGTCGGTGGACTTGTGGCCCGTTTGCTGCTGCTGGCCAGCGAGCCGGTGCTCGAAGACGACTACCAGCGCTATCTCTGGGACGGGGCAGTCACCGCGCAAGGACTGAATCCCTACACACTCTCTCCTGAGCAGGCTCAACAGGCCCCGGCGGAGAGCGCCTTCGGCGCACTGGCGACCCGCTCAGACGAACATCTGGAACGCGTCAATCATTCGCGCCTGCGCACTGTATATCCGCCAGTGGCGCAAGGGGCGTTCGCGGTAGCGCACTGGCTCGGTCCCTGGAGCCTGACCGCCTGGCGGCTGGTCTGCCTCGGCCTGGAGATCGCCACGCTGGCGCTGCTACTCATGCTGCTGCGCGACGCAGGGCGCTCACCACTCTGGGCCGCCATCTACTGGTGGAACCCCATTGCTCTCAAGGAGATCGCCAATTCGGCGCATATGGAGGCTGTCGTTTTGCCACTGGTTCTCGGCGCGCTCGTGCTGGCCAATCGCCGCCGCTACTCACTGGCGACTGTCAGCCTGCTTTTCGCGGCAGGGGCGAAGCTGTGGCCGGCGCTGCTGCTGCCACTGATATGGCGTCCTCTGCTGCGGGAACCATTGAAACTCGCATCGCTCGCCGCGCTGAGCGGCTGCGCGTTTGTCGCCATCCTGCTCCCCTTCTGGCTGGCTGGCCTCGACCAGTCGTCCGGCCTCATCGCCTATGCGCAGGACTGGAAGACCAACAGCGCGCTGACGCCTTTGCTGGAGAATGTCGCCAGGCAAGTGCTGGCCATTACCTCGGCCGCATCTGTCGATGCGCGCCTTGCAGCCCGACTCGTGGCTGGAGCCGTGCTTGCCGGCGTCGTGTATTGGCAGCTGCGAGCGCAGATCGCATCGCCAAACGACCTGCTCCAACGCGTATTTGTCATCATCACGTGGCTGTTCCTGCTCAGTCCGGCGCAGTTTCCGTGGTACTACCTCTGGCTGTTGCCGCTACTGACGGTCTTTCCCCTCCCCGGGCTGCTTGTCCTGAGCGCGACGCTGCCGCTGTACTACATGGCATTCCATTTCATTGCTCGCGATCAGGCCGAACTGTTCGCCGGCACCATCGTTTGGGCGATCTGGCTACCTGCATGGCTTCTGCTGGCAGGGGATGTTCTGCGCCGTCCCGCCTGGACGTCACGGTATGGAAATGCGGTACGAGCGTCCACATGAGGAACGGCTGTGTCATTGCCTGCGTCATCCCGGCGCTGAACGAGGAAGCGGCGATAGGCAAGGTGATCGCCGAGATACCGGGCTGGGTGGACCAGGTCCTCGTGGTTGACAATGGTTCCACTGACGCGACGGCGAAGGTTGCGCGCGAGGCCGGAGCGGAAGTGACAAGCGAGCCGGAGCGCGGCTACGGCGCGGCCTGCCTCGCTGGTCTTGCGCGCATCGGCAATGCCGA
>JAYZVT010000115.1:0-9240 GCA_036155355.1 Pseudomonadota bacterium | reverse complement strand
ATGTGCGCTTGGACGTCGAGGTTTCCAGATAGTTCGCCAGCGCCTCCGTAAGGGAGTTCCGGTTCATATGCCCGGTCAGCTCGTCATGGGCGCTGAGGAACAGCAGCTTTTGCTCCCGTTCATACCGCTCATTGATGACGCGCACGGTCCCGCGCACCCGGTCCGGCTTGCCGCCGGGACCGACGAAGCAGCGCCCTATGTCCTCAATCCAAAGGCTTTCACCGCTGCGCCGCCCCTTTGGCTTGAAGCGATACTGAATCCAGTAGGGTCCACCCTCGCCCATATCGCTGCTTGCGGCGTCCGCCAGCGCTTGAAACCGCGCCTCGGCGAATTCGGCTTCGAGCAGCAGTTGGTAGGAACGGCCCTTCGCGAGGTCGGCGGGATTGGGCGACTTCAGGATCTCGAGTGCATTGCCGGCCCACACCATGTCATCGGTCGTCATCGACCAGATGTAGCAGCTCTCGTTGGCTGAACTGAGCACCGACAGGATATCGAATGGAGCGGGCGGCGGTGGCGTCAATGCGCTGACGCCGGGAGAAGCCGAACGCCGGTCCTGCGGACTCGCTTGCGGCTGCGCGTGGGCGCCGGGGGCCCCAGACTGATCGGCGGCCACACCACGCAACTGCTCCGGCATTGGCCTTTTTCCCCCGCCAATTTGGTTAACCCTTCTGGGCCCGGAAAACTTACTGCGCCAACTATTAAGAATGGCCAAATTTTGCCGGACACAACGCCCCGACGCCTGACCTTTCGGGCAAGGGTTGACGGCGTCTGGCCCGGCTCTTGCGACATCACTCGTGACAGTCCCCGAATGGGACAAGGTGTTAACGAGGACCGGCACGAAATGCACGTCACCCCAGCCCAGACCAGCAGCGAGACGCCTTTTGGCGCCCGCCGCCGTGTCCAGCTCCCGGCGCCCGTTCACGCCGCCCGGCCCGCCGCCGACCACGCCGAATTGACCTCCGCCACAGCGGAACAGAGCCGGACCGCCCGTCCCATGCCCTTGCATAGGCGGTCCGCTCCCTTTCTTGCCCAGCTGGCCTGCCAGAATGCCGGCATCGACGAGCGCCGCGCCGAGCGCATTAACCGTCAGCACGATGCCGCATCGGCCTACGGCCGCCGTCCCGTTTCGGCACGCGCGGCCGGCACAAAGGGTGCGCAGGCCGACATGCGGACCTGACCGCAACGGCCTCCAGACAGTCTGTCTTGAATAGTGAAATACTGGCCGGCGCTCAGTGCGCGCCCGGCCCCACGGCGAAATCGCGCCGGGCCGCTCGGATTGTCACGGAAAAACCGGCAATCACGTCGATCAGGGCGATCAGCGTAATGAGGAAGAACAGCGACGTGGCTGCCTCCGGAACAACCAGGAACTCGATCAGGCAGATGATGAACACAATAGTCGAGAGCGCGTGATCGACCAACGAATTGCCGCTGGTGCGCGTCGCCTTGAGGATTTCAATGAACAGCAGCAGCAGCGTGCCCGTCAGCATCAGGTCGGCAAGCGTGAATCTCCACACCGATCCCGATAGCATATTTAGGCTGACCACTTCGGTCTCAAACGGCGTGCCCGTGACGAATACGATCGCGTTATAAGCGATCAGCGGCAGGATCAGATAAGGCAGGCTCAACAGCATCGCCTGGGCTCCAGTGAAGGCGCCTCTGGCGCGGGCCTAGAACTCTTCCCTCGGCTCAAGCACTTGCCGGCCCTTGTACTTGCCGGTCTTCAAGTCGATGTGGTGCGGGCGGCGCAGTTCACCGCTCTCCTTGTCCTCCACATAAGACGGGCGCTTCAGCGCATGCATCGAGCGGCGCTGACCGCGCTTCATGCGGGAGGTTTTCCTCTTCGGGACTGCCATTTCGGTATCTCCAGATAGTTGGCCCACCAGCGGCTGATCCGCGTCTGCCGATTTCGGCAGGCCTTGTTTCGGCGCCCTTATAATGATTTTCGCCAGCCAATGCCAGCCTTACCGCGCGCCTCAGTTATCCCGGTAAATGCAGTCGAGCGGCACCCCTTCGCTGGCCGCCCGAACCTGCAGGCGGCTGGCAAGCGCGCGCGTCCTGGGACCCGGTCGCCCGGCTCGCCGCACATGGGGGTTGGGCAGGGCTGCCGCAAGCAGTGCCCCCTCGCCCGGCGTCAGATCGGACGCATTCTTGCGGAAATGGTGGCGGGCCGCCGCCTGGACGCCGAAGACGCCCGGACCCCATTCAGCGATATTGAGGTAAATCTCGATCATCCGCCGCTTGGTCCACAGCGTGCTCATGACGTAGGCCAGCGGTATCTCCGCCGCCTTGCGCACATAGCTGCGGTCGCTCCACAGGAACAGGTTCTTCGCCGTCTGCATGGGTATGGTGCTGGCGCCTCGGATGCTTCCCCCTTCCTCGTCCGCCTCTTCAATTGCATCGCTGACTGCGTTCCAGTCCACGCCCCAGTGGCGGCAGAATCGGGCGTCCTCCGACGTCACCACGGCACGGACCAGATTCTTCGAGATCCGCTGCAGCGGGACCCAGCTATGGCGGATCTGTGTCCCCGCCAGCCGCTGGCGGAGCATCAGCGCGGAGTAGGGAGGGTCAATGAAAGCATAAAGCAGGATCGCAAGCAGCGGCAGCCCGACAGCCAACGCCGCCGCTACGGCGCCCCACCGCAGAGCCCGGGCGCGGAAGCCACCAGCCACAGTGCCGCTTGCCTTGCGCCCCTTGTTCATCGCCCCCTCGTAAGCTCTGGCTGCGCAGCTTGGCAACGTGGTATCACGAATTCAGTTTGTCCAGCGCATACGGAGGCCGTTGCGCTTGCACCATGTCGTTCGACGTAAAAATCTCAATCATCGCGGCAATCGTTGAACAACGCCTGCGCGACCATCTCTCTGGCACGCGCGGCCCAGTGTCACCGCCCGCGCGCCTCGCCGAGGCCATGCGCTACGCGGCGCTGGGCGGTGGCAAGCGGCTACGTCCCTTGCTGCTGATCGAATGTGCCGGCCTGTTCGGCGTCAAGACCGAGAACGCGCTCGATGCCGCCGCCGCACTTGAATTCGTCCACTGCTATTCGCTGGCTCATGACGACCTGCCTGCCATGGACGACGACGATTTGCGCCGTGGGCGCCCAACCGTCCACAAGGCCTTCGACGAGGCAACTGCCATTCTTGCCGGCGACAGTCTTCTCACTCTCGCCTTCGAGATTCTGTCGCGGCGCGAGACGCATCCCGAACCAGCGGTCCGCGCCGAGCTGATCCTTGCGCTGGCCCGTGCGGCCGGCTGGACGGGCATGGCGGGCGGCCAGGCGCTGGACCTCGAAGCGGAAGGCCGCACGCTGCAGGTGGAGCAGATCCGGCAGCTCCAGTCGATGAAGACGGGGGCGCTCATCCGCTATGCCTGCGAGGCGGGCGCGATCCTCGGTGGCGCCGATCCACGCCAGCGCGGGGCGCTTGGTGCCTTCGGCCGGGCGATCGGCCAGGCGTTTCAGCTTGCCGACGACCTGCTCGACGTCGAGGGCGATTCATCTCGCATGGGCAAGCGCACCGGCAAGGATCGTGGTGCGGGCAAGGCCACGCTTGTCGCGGCTTTCGGTCCCGAGAAGGCGAGGCTCTATCTCGCCGATCTTGAGGAAGACGCCATTTCCCGGCTGAAACCTTTCGGCGACAAGGCCGCGACGCTTATCGAGGCCGCGCGCTTCATCACCCGCCGTCAGCACTGACCTTCGCCCGTGCGGGCCGGCTGCCATATCGGCGCTTCACATAGTCCTCGACGATGGCTTTGAATTCCGACGCGATATTCGCACCGCGCAACGTCACTGTTTTTTCACCGTCAATGAACACAGGGGCCGCGGGCTGCTCGCCTGTACCCGGCAGAGAGATGCCGATATCGGCATGCTTGCTCTCGCCCGGTCCGTTGACGATGCAACCCATCACCGCGACATTGAGCGTCTCCACGCCCGGATATTTGCATTTCCACTCGCTCATGCGCGTGCGCAGATATCCCTGGATGTCCTCGGCCAGCTCCTGGAATACGGTACTCGTGGTACGGCCACAGCCCGGGCACGCGGCGACGATTGGCGCGAAGCTGCGCAGTCCCATCGTCTGCAGGATCTCCTGCGACACCCGCACCTCCTCGGTGCGGTCGCCGCCCGGTCGCGGCGTCAGCGACACGCGGATCGTGTCCCCGATGCCCTCCTGCAGCAGTACGCCCATCGCGGCGCTTGATGCCACGATCCCCTTGCTGCCCATGCCTGCTTCCGTCAGCCCCAGATGCAGCGCATAGCCGGAGCGCTGGGCGAGCATTCGGTAGACGGCGATCAGGTCCTGCACGGCGCTGACCTTGGCGGAAATGACAATACGGTCCGCCGCAAGCCCTATCTCTTCCGCACGCCGCGCAGACAGCAATGCTGAGCGAACGATTGCCTCATGTGTCACCGCGCGCGCCTCCATTGGCGCTTTGCTGCGCGCATTTTCGTCCATAAGCGCGGTCAGCAATTCCTGATCGAGGCTCCCCCAGTTCACGCCGATGCGCACCGGTTTCCCATGCCGGATCGCCATCTCCACGATGGCCGCGAATTGCATGTCGCGCTTCGCTTTGAAGCCCACATTGCCCGGGTTGATCCGGTACTTGTCGAGCGCTTCCGCACAAGCTGGATGGTCCGCCAGCAGCTTGTGGCCGTTGTAGTGGAAATCGCCGACGAGCGGCACGGTCACGCCGCGCGCCATAAGTCGGTCGCGGATATGCGGCACAGCCGCCGCCGCCTCATCCCTGTCCACGGTGACACGTACCAGCTCGGAGCCCGCGCGCGCCAGGTCCTCGACCTGTTGCGCCGTCGCCGCCGCGTCTGCCGTGTCCGTATTGGTCATCGACTGCACCACGATCGGCGCACTGCCTCCGATTGCGACGCTCCCGACTGTGACGCGGGTTGTCTTGTGCCTTGAAAGAGCGCCGGTCACTGTTTCGATCCTAGCGGCTGGCCGCACGCAAATTGCCAA
The DNA here is from genome assembly GCA_036155355.1 of Pseudomonadota bacterium. Taxonomy (GTDB): domain Bacteria; phylum Pseudomonadota; class Alphaproteobacteria; order Rhizobiales; family Methyloligellaceae; genus JAYZVT01. Next base: position 4,279 of record JAYZVT010000115.1, on the reverse strand, counting down.
ACAGCGACAGCCCGAACAGCAGCGCCAGCATCATCACTATCGAGGGTCCCGCCGGCAGATCGAGCCAGAAGGCGGATGCCAGCCCGGCGCCCACGGCTGCGGCGGCGATGAGCGCGGCGAGCGCTGCCATCTGTTCCGGCGTTGACGAGAAGGGCCGTGCGGCTGCGGCCGGGATCACCAGCAGCGAAGCTATGAGAAGAATGCCAACGACCTTCATGGCCAGTGCAACCGTTACCGCCAGCAGCAGCATGAAGACGGCATTGGCGAGCGGCACGTTGACACCTTCCGCCTGCGCTAGCTCCTCGTGAACCGACATGGCGAGCAGCGGGCGCCAGACCCACATGGCGAGCGCCAGCACGGTGGCCCCGCCACCATAGATCCAAACGAGGTCGCGGCTGGACACCGCCAGCACGTCGCCGAACAGGTAACTCATCAGATCGATACGGCTACCGCCGAGCATCCCGGCAACAATGAAGCCCGCAGCCAGCGACACATGGGCCAGGATGCCTAGCAGCGTGTCTGATGGCAGCGTCCTTTGCCGTTGTAGTGCCGCGAGCAGTGCCGCCAGCAGCACCGCCACCACAATCACGCCGATCGTCGGATCGATCGCCAGCAGCAACCCGGCTGCGGCCCCGAGCAGGCCGCTATGGGCAATGGTCGAGCCAAAATAGGACATGCGCCGCCACACCACGAAGCAGCCGAGCGGGGCTGCTGCGAGGGAAACGCCGACGCCCGCCAGCAGGGCCTTGGTGAAGAGGTCGTCCATATGGTCCGTTTCCGCGGCGTCTGACGCTCGCGACCTTTGACCGCTACGCTTGCGGCTGTCCGCTGGTCCAAAATGTGTTATTCGTCCGGGCAGTCAAGTCAATGCCGCGGCCAGGCGGCGGGCAGTGGCCCGGAGACTTCATGAAAAGCCCCGACAATTCAAAGCGTTATTGCATAATCGGCGCCGGGGCCTGCGGCATCGCCGTGGTCAAGAATTTCAAGCAGCGCGGCATCCCCTTCGACTGCTTCGAGCGGTTGGACGACATCGGCGGTATCTGGAATCCGGCTAGCCCGCACGTGGTCTACGAGACCACCCATCTGAACACGTCAAAGCGGCTGACCCGCTATCTTGATTACCCCATGCCTGCGGATTATCCGCAGTTTCTGAGCCGCCGTCAGGCCAACGATTACATACAGTCCTATGCCCGTCACTTCGGGCTTCACGATTGCATCACCTTCAACACGGAAGTTGAGAAGGTGGAGCAGGACGGGAAACGCTGGCGTGTCACCATCAAGGGCGAGCGCGAGCCCCGCCACTATGACGGCCTCGTCGTCGCCAACGGTCACCACTGGGACCCGAAGCTGCCTGACTATCCCGGCAAGTTCGCCGGTGAGATGCTGCACACCCATGAGGTGAAGACCCGCGACCAGCTCATCGGCAAGCGCGTGCTCGTGGTGGGCGCGGGCAACTCCGGCTGCGACATCGCCGCGGATGCAGCCAGCCTGTCGCGCACGGTCCTGCACTCCATGCGCCGCACCTATCACTTCCTGCCCAAATTCATCTTCGGCCGTCCGCTCGACGTCATCATCGACCTGACCCAGCGCTGGCCGCTGCCGCGCAAGATGCTGCGCGCCATGTACGAAGCAGCGCTCTACATCCTGGTTGGCCCGCACGAAAAATACGGACTATCCAAGCCAGACCATCGCCTGCTCGAGGCCCATCCCTCCTCCGCCTCGGCCTATCTCGATCACCTGGCGCATGGGCGCATCACCGTCAAACCCGACGTAGAGCGACTCGATGGACGATCGGTCGTGTTCAGGGATGGCAGCCGCGCGGAAGTGGACATGATCGTTTGGGCGACCGGGTTCAATCTCACTTTCCCTTTCATGCCGCGCGACTATTTCGTGCGGCCGGATGGCTCCAGTCCGCTGTTCCTCAACGTCGCTCATCGCGAACTGGACAACCTGTTCTGCGTCGGCCTCGTGCAGCCGGCGGAAGGCAGCTTCTGGCAGCTCGCCGACTACCAGGCTCGCATGATTGCCAGCTTCGTCATTGGCCAAGAAATCGCGACGGAAAAGGTGAACTGGTTCCGCAGCCTGAAGACATCGGCAAAGCCAAGCCTCGACCACGGCGTGACATATGTGGACAGCGAACGGCACAAGCTGGAGGTGCAGCACTACCGCTACCGCACCTACATCAAGAAGCTGCTGAAGCGCTTCGGCGATCTGGACGGCGCGCCGTGGCCCACCGCTACGGTCCCTGCCACCGCAAGGGCGGAAAGCAAGCCGCTGCAGATGGCGTCCTGAGTCGGCAGCCGGCCTCAAGATCTAGTCGTGATCGTGTCCATGCGCGTGGCTATGCGCGTGACCCGCGACCTCGCCCGAAAGGTCATGCTCGTGGTCGTGTCTGTGCTCATAGACGCCATAAACCCGCGCCGCATCGTCCCCGAACAGCCGCGCATACTCGGGATGGCGCGCCACCGATTCCGGGACGCCGGAGCAGCACACATGCTGGTTGAGACAGACCACGCGGTCGCTCGACCCCAGCACCACATGGAGGTCATGCGACACCAGCAGGATGCCGCAGCCGCGCCGCGAGCGAATCTCTCCGATCAGCGCGTAGAGAGCACGCTCGCCAGCGTAGTCCACATTCTGCACCGGCTCATCGAGCACCAGCAGATCGGGATCGCCCGCCAGCGCCTTGGCCAGCGCCACCCGCTGCAATTCCCCTCCCGATAGATCCGACAGCTGCGCGCCGCCCAGATGCCCGGCTCCGACTTCATTGAGAGCTTCTGCCGTCCGGCCCGCCGGCAGCTTGCGTGAGAGCGCGACGAAACGCGTGACCGTCATCGGTATGGTCGGATCGCCCGTCAGCCGCTGCGGCAGGTAACCGATGCGCAATCCCTCGCGCCGTTCGACCGAGCCCGAATCCGCCTTCGTGAGACCGAGCAGAGTGCGTACCAGCGTGGTCTTGCCCGCGCCATTGGGGCCGATGACGGTGACGATCTCGCCGGGCGCCACCGCGATGTCCACGTGGTCGAGGATGACCTTGCCCCTGCGTGCCACGCGCAGTGCCTTGGCGGCGATCAGTGACGCACCCTTCACCACGGGTCTGCGTTGCTTCTGCATGGAGCCGCGCTCAGCGCGCGCAATGGGCGCACTGGCCGCGTACTTCCAGGACCGTATCCTTGGTCTGGAAATTCGCCGACTTCGCCATGCGCCGGACCTGATCGCCGAGGCTGTCGTCCTCGGTCTCCGCGACCCTGCCGCAGGAGTCGCAGACGAGAAACAGCACCGGCCGCGTTCCGCATGCGCCGCCATGGCAGGCGGCAAAGGCATTGCGGCTTTCTATGCGGTGAACAAGACCCGCCTCCTGTAGCACGCCGAGCACTCTGTACATGGAGATCGGCGCGATCCGCCGCCCCTTTTCCCGCAGCTTCTCGATGATCTGGTAGGCGCCCAGCGCCTCATGACTTTCCGCCAGCGTGCGGAACACTGCCTCGCGCAGTTTTGTCAGCCGCTCGCCCCGCTGCTCGAACACGTCATGGGCCCGCCGCATTCCATGGTCGACGCAGCGCGCGTGGTCATGATCGGGTGCGGGGAAAAGGGCCTTGGCCAAGCAGGCCTCCATGTGGCAGTGGAAATGCAATGTTATTATATTTTCCCCACTGTCCCAACCGCCATTCTCCCCCGCTCTTTCCCATGTTGCTCTGGCGGGGTGCAGTCGAAGCGGTTAGGGTCGCCCGCAACCTGAATCGCCCGCAGAATCGCTCGTTTTCCGTAGTGCGCAGCATCCGCCGGCCCACAACCTCGGAACCTGTCACAACGCCTTCATGCCCAGCGCTCCCGCTATAATCTGGCTGCGAAACGACCTCAGGCTGCACGACCACCCGGCCCTAACAGCCGCCGCGGCCATGGGCGGCCCAGTCGTTCCGCTCTATGTTCTCGACGACGACCTGCCCGGCCGCTGGCGCATGGGCGGCGCCAGCCGGTGGTGGCTGCACAACTCCCTGCGCGAACTCGACCTGTCCCTGCAGACCAGGGGCAGCCGCCTCGTGCTGCGGCACGGCGCGACAATCGACATTCTGGAAGCCGTGGCGCGCCAGACAGGTGCGCGCGCCATCTACTGGAGCCGTGGCTACGAGCCCTGGGCGTCAAAGCTCGAAAGCGCCATACATCGTCGGCTCGAGGGCGCGGGCGTGCGCTGCCGGCGTTTCTCCGGGCAACTGCTGTTCGAACCCGAGGATATCAGGACGGCCGCCGGCGATCCCTACAAGGTCTATACGCCCATCTC
>JAYZVT010000114.1:0-12740 GCA_036155355.1 Pseudomonadota bacterium | reverse complement strand
GGAAACGTGGTGTAGATCAGGACCGGATCGCCGGATTTGGCCAAGCCGCCCTCCCCTTGCCGGCTGCTTAACGACGCCGCCGATTGCCGCGTGCGCCGTGGCGCAGGTTGCCGTTATAGTGCCCGCCAATCTGACCCGGGCCAACAGCCATGTCCAAGTCAAAGTTCAAGAAGATCGCCTTCGTCGCCAGCGAAACGCCGGAGGCCCGGAAGGCCGCGCGCAAGCTTGAGGCGGCCTATGGCGGCGTGGCGCCCGAAGAGGCCGACGCCATCGTGGCGCTCGGCGGCGACGGCCTGATGCTGCAGACGCTGCACCGCTTCATGCACAAGTCCGTTCCCATCTACGGCATGAACCGGGGTTCGGTAGGCTTCCTCCTAAATGACTACCATGAGGACTCCCTGCGCGAACGGCTCGCGGCGGCGGACATTTCCGTCATCCATCCCCTGCGCATGACGGCGGAGGATACTGCGGGGGGCAAGCATGAGGCGCTTGCGATCAACGAAGTATCGCTGTTCCGCCAGACCCACCAGGCGGCGAAGCTGTGCATCGGCGTTGACGGCCGCGAGCGCATGAAGGAGCTGATCTGCGACGGCGTCCTGGTCGCCACTCCAGCGGGCAGTACGGCCTACAACCTGTCGGCTCATGGGCCGATCCTGCCCATCAATGCGGCCCTGCTGGCCCTGACGCCCATCAGCCCTTTCCGGCCCCGGCGCTGGCGCGGCGCGCTGCTGCCTAACGACGCCCATGTGAGCCTCACCGTGCTGGAAGCGGACAAGCGGCCGGTAAGCGCGGTGGCGGACCATACCGAGTTCCGCTCGGTCAGGCAGGTGGAGGTGGCGCAAGATTCCAGTATCGATCTGCTGATGATGTTCGACCCCGACCGGGCGCTGGCAGAGCGCATTCTCTCCGAGCAATTCCGCTTCTGATTGCGGACGGAGCCGGCGTTCAGGCTTTCTTTACGACAAACGGCAAACATGCATTTGGCATGGCGCCCCTCCCGGGCCGTGCGGCGTTGCCTGGTGAAGAGTACCGCGCATGGCGAAGATCGCCTTTGACGAACTGAGATTTGTCGTCGTGGACGACAACGCGCATATGCGGCGAATCGTGCGCACGCTGCTGCGCGCCTTCGGATCGCGGGAAATCTACGAATCGGAAGACGGCGCCTCGGGTCTTGAGGCCGTGGAGGCCTATTCTCCCGATATCCTGATCTCGGATATCAAGATGCCGATTTTCGACGGCATCGAGCTGACCCGCATGATCCGCAACCCGGAAGGCTGCAAGCATCCCTATCTGCCGATCATCATTCTCACCGGCTACTCCGAAAAGAAGCACGTTCTCGCGGCACGCGACGCTGGTGCCACCGAGTTCCTCTGCAAGCCGGTGTCGGCAACGGCGCTCTACCGGCGCATACAGAATATCGTAGAGAACCCGCGCGACTTCGTGCGCACCAAGAACTATTTCGGCCCCGACCGCCGGCGCTACATCAACCCCAACTATTCGGGTGTCGAACGGCGACAGGCAGCGATCGTGGATGACATGTTCGACTCCGTGCAGGTGCCGGCGGAAGCCTAGAGCGAGGAACACAGATTATGACCGAGACAGCCCAGCCGGAAGCGGAACAGCAAGGCTTCGAGGTGATTCCCCATGACGATCACCTGAGCAGGAAGTGCCTGCGGCCGGGCGACGCGCGTCAGGCGGCGGCGGCGGCGATCCAGCAGGCCGAGGAAGCCATTGGCCAGCTGTCCATTCACTTCGACGGCTGGATGGAGCAGGAAGCGGCGCGGCTTGCCAAGGCGCGTGACATGACGCTGCAGACGTCCATGGGAGCCGAGGCGCTGGACGAGCTGTTCCAGGTCGCCCACGACCTCAAGGGCCAGGCGAGCACGCTCGGCTATCCACTTGCAGCGGATATCTGCGCGTCGCTTTGTCGTCTGATAGACCGTGCACCAGTTCCCGCCGAGTTGCCCGGCGACCTGCTCAGCCATCACGTGGATGCGGTCCGTGCCATTGCCAGAGACCATGCCACCGGTATCGAAAATGCCAAAGCATCGGCGCTGACGGAAAAGCTGCGGGAAGTGACGGAAGACTACCTTGCCCAGATCAGGTCGCGGGTTGAAGCGGCGGAAGCCAACGCCGCCTGACGGACGCGCGAGGACCGGAAACTATCGGTTCTAGCTGCCTTCCATCCGGATCATTTGCCAGAAGTCGGCGCTGTGGAAGCGTTCACTCCGCGTCGTGCCGGCAATCTGCTGCGCGGACGCGCCGTGCCTGCGCGCCGCACGCTTCACCGGCTGGGCGGTCTCGGCTTCCGGTGCAGCAGATTTCTTTCGCACTTCGATGCGCGGCTTCACCGGTTCGGCGCGCGCTTCGGCGGGAGGTGCCGCTTCTGCCGAAGGTTCGCGTACAACGGTCTTCCAGGTACCGATGCTGCCTGAGGACGGCGCGGTCTCGGCCGTCGCGGGGATTGCCGCCGCGGCGGCGTCCTCGGGCAACGATCCGGTGGCGGCTGCGGCGGCCACATCGGGCGGCGCCATCATCATGGGCCGCGGCGCGGCCGCATCGGCGCTGAACAGGTCGAGCCGGATCTTTGGCGGTCCAATCACGGGCCCGCGGAACAGGCCGGCCACACGGGGATGGGACTCAAGCAGCGAGGCGGAGGCGAGCTGGATACGTGGCGCCTCCTTGACCTCGGCCTTGGACGCAAGGGCGCCCTCAGGAATAGACTCCAGCTTGCGGACTTCCGAGGCCGGCAGGCTGGCGACGGTGGCGGCTTCAAGCCGGCTGTGGTCGCTCACCAGATTTTCGTAAACCTGCGACACGGAGTTCGGGGTGCCGTGGGTGTAGAAGATGCCGCGATTGGAGGCGGCGGCGCGGGGGAAATGCCGGTCGGCACGCTCATGGGGACGCTCCTCCGACAGGGAGATAAGCTGGTTCGCCCCTTCCGCGCCGAGGAAATGGGCAATGTACAGCTCGCCCTGGGACGGCTGGCGGCCGATACGGGCGTTCAGATAGTCGGCATTCTGCCGGGTGAATGCGCCGGCCATGACCGAGGCCACGTCAGGATCGAAGCGCAGACGCAGGATCTTTTCCCGCGCATGGTCATCTGGCACGTAATACTTGCCGCTATCGGTGCGGAAGATCTTGTCGGCGTAGTCGCCGAGGCCGAATCGCGGCCCCTCGTCCTTGACTGTCTGCAGCCATGTGCTGTCGATGAACTGGAACAATCCTGCGGCGCTGGACGTGCGGGCCTGTGCTCCAGGCCGGAAGGAGCTTTCGCGCGCAGCAGTGGTGAGCAGGTAGTTGAAATCGGCTCCGGTGGCCTTGCTGGCCTTCTTGATCGCATCAGAGATGCGGACGGGCGGCTCTATCGCATTCACATATGACATCGAGCGTCCGGTCCCGGATCCGGTGAGCGCAGCCCCCGGCGTGCGCGGATTTACACGGTGAAACTAGGTACTTATGGTAAACAGCGGGTTAAACACTGTGTCATGGGCGAGGCAATGAAGGGGCTGTATTTCGAGGAATTCCAGGACGGGCAGGTGTTCGAGCACCCGATCCGCCGGACCGTCACGGAGATGGACAACGTCCTGTTCAGTACCCTCACCCACAACCCCCAGCCGCTGCATATCGACCGGCATTTCTGCGAGACCCAGACCGAGTTCGGCCAGCCGCTGATGAACAGCCTTTTCACGCTTGGCCTGATGATCGGCATATCGGTCAACGACACGACCCTCGGCACCACAATTGCCAATCTCGGCATGTCCGAGGTGAAGTTTCCCAAGCCACTGTTCCAGGGAGACACGGTCAATGTTGTGACGACGGTGCTGTCGAAGCGCGAAAGCAACTCGCGCGAGGACGCGGGCATCGTCCAGTTCCGTCACGACACCTACAAGCAGACGGGCGAGCTGGTCGCTACCTGCACGCGGCAGGCCTTCATGCGCAAGCGTCCGGCCTGAATCATGCGCTCGCTGCTCTTTGCGCCCGGCGACAGCGAGCGCAAGCTCGAGAAGTCGTTGACCTGCGGCGCCGATGTCATCCTCATCGACCTGGAAGACTCCGTTGCGCCCGACCGCAAGCAAGGCGCGCGCAAGACCGCCGCCGCGTTTCTCGCCTCGCAATCGCAGCGCCGCCCGGCGCCGCTCTACGTGCGGATCAACGACCTGCAATCGGGAATGGCGGGTGCGGACCTGGAGACGGTCCTTCCCGCGAGGCCTGACGGCATCATGCTGCCCAAGGCCGGCTCGAATGCCGATGTCGAAAAATTAGCGGCGATGCTGACACCACTGGAGAAGAAGGCGGGTCTGGCAGCGGGTTCGCTGAAACTTGTCGTACTCGCCTTCGAGACACCTCATGGCGTGCTGAACGCCGCCAGCTTCGCGCAATGCGGCCCGCGCGTGGCGGCGTTGACCTGGGGCGGCGAGGACCTGGCGAGCGCGCTTGGCGCCAGCGACAACAAGGCGGAGGGCCAATGGACCCAGCCGATCCGGCTTGCCCGCTCCCTGTGCCTGCATGCGGCCTCCGCCTGCGGAGCCACGGCGATCGACACGGTCTATACGGATTTCAGGAACCCCAAAGGCCTTGAGCGTGAATGCATCGAGGCCGCGCGGGACGGTTTCACCGGCAAGCTGGCGATCCACCCCGACCAGGTTCCAATCATCAACCGATGCTTTACTCCAACGGCTGAAGATATTGCATTTGCTAAGAAAATAGTGTCCGCCTTCGAGGCATCCCCTGGCGCTGGCGTGCTCAATATCGACGGCCGGATGGTGGACCGGCCTCATCTGCGGAAAGCCGAGAGTACGCTTGCGCGCGCCGCCGCGGCGAAGTGAACCTAGCGTGGGCGGGTAATGGAAAAGGCCCGCTCGACCACCGCGTAGTCCCTGTAGCCGAGCCGCGCGATGGGCTTGAGGCTCGCGGTATCCACCTTCCCGTTGATGATCGCGGCGTCGTCGATGTGGATGCCGACCACTTCCCCGATGACCATGGAATAGGCGGCGGAACCGTTGCGACCCGGAAGATCTATGGTGCGGAAATACGTGCATTCGAGGGCGACTGGCGACTCGCCGACGCGCGGCGGCCTGACCAGGCGGCTCGGCGCAGGAGTGAGCCCAGCCAGCTTCATCTCGTCCACGTCGGGCGGCACCGGCGCGGACGTCCGGTTCATCTGTTCGCGCAGGTCCCATGTGGCCAGCGAGCAGACGAATTCGCCCGTCTCCTCGGCATTGCGCTGGCTGTCCTTGCGACCGCCGGAGGCGAACATGACGTAATAGGGATCGTCGGCAATGGCGGTGAAGAAGCTGTAGGGAGCGAGATTGACGCCACCCTCGGCGTTCACCGTCGAAATCCAGCCGATGGGGCGCGGCGCGATGATTGCCTTGAAAGGATCGTGGGGCAGGCCGTGATTGTTGCTGCGCGTCTCGTAGAACATGACTCTCTCCCGCTTCAGACGCCGCCCGTCCATCGGGTGACGATGCGGTCGAGGTCCGGGCGCGGACGGTCCTCTGGCAACTCCCTGGCGGTGCCCACATAGACAAAGCCGGCGACACGCTCGTGATCCTCCAGGCCAAGCGCCGCGCAAACCTGTTTGCTGTAGGCGTACCATTCGGTGATCCATTGGGCGGAATAGCCAAGCGCGTTCGCCGCGTGGAGCATGTTCTGGCACACCGCGCCACAGGAAAGGACCTGTTCCCATTCCGGAGCGCCGGGATTCTCCACGGGCCGCGAAATAACAGCGATCACCACAGGTGCGCGCATGAAGCGACTGGATTCCATTTCCAGGCGGCCGGGCGTCGCGGACCTGTCTTGCGCGGCGCAGGCCTCCGCGAGCACCTTGCCGAAGCGGGCGCGCGCTTCACCCTCGAACAGGATGAAGCGCCAGGGCTCCAGCTTCTTGTGGTCGGGCACCCGCGCACCGGCGGTCAGAATCTGGCGCAGTTCCTCCGCACCGGGTCCGGGCTCGCCAAGATTGTTGGCAAGAACAGACCGCCGGGTCAGCAGAAGGTCGATTGGCGACGGCCTGGTCATGAGCACCTGATCCTGGAGCTGCGGCGCCCTTGGTTAGCCCAATCCATCGCGGCGAACAACGCCCCTGCCCCGGCCGGCATCAGGCCAGTTCCTGGGCAATCGCCCTGCGGACAGAAGGCCGCCCGGCCATGCGGCGGCGATGATCCGCCACTTTGGGCGTGGCCGAAGGATCGACGCCGTCGTCCTCCATCCACTGTGCGATGGTGAAAAGATAGGGGTCGCAAATGGTGTAGGTCTCGCCCATCACCCAGGGACCGCGAAACATTCTGTCCTCGATCAGCCGGTAGCAGTCGCCGACAGACCGCGGCACCTTGCGCTGCATGGATGCGATCGCGGCTTCGTCGTCTGTCCAGCGGTTGCCGCGCATACGGTGGGCGTGTGCGACATGTAGCGTGGAACACAGATAGCTGTTGAACGCCTGTACCTCGGCGAAGGCAAAAGGATCATCGAGTGGTGCAAGCCGTGCCAGCGGGAATGTCTGCGCCAGATAGGCGAGCATGGCGGGGGTCTCGGTCAGGATGCCCCGGTCAGTCACCAGCGCCGGCACGCGGGCCTTGGGGTTGATGGCCAGATAGTCCGGCTTGCGCTGGTCGCCGCTCTTGAAACTGAGCCGCACCAGCTCATAGTCCGCGCCGGCTTCCTCAAGCACAATGTGCGAGGCGAGCGAACAGGTATGCGCGGCATAGTAGAGTTTCAGCATCGGGAGATTCCCGCCCCGTTCTGGAGGCCTCGTTCAGGTCGGGCGGGACGTTGGCATAGGGGCCGCGGGCGCGGCAAGCTTGGCGTGGTTCCCGGGCCTGTTTCGCGCTTCCGGTTGACACCAATCCGCCGCAGTTCAAAGTTACCGGGAGCGCGGCGGGGATTCGCCGCAGGACGCAGCTACGGCTGCGAGCGGCAAGACGAAAAGACCAGACCATGAAACGAGGCGTTTGGCGGCGCGGAACGGTGTCATTGGGCATGGCATTGCTGCTGTTCGCGTGCCTTTGGGCAGGCGCCGCTGTGGCAGCCGACAAGCCGCGCGTGCTGTTCATTTTCGATGCCTCGCGCAGCATGTGGGGGCAGATCGACGGCGTAAACAAGGTGGTCAGCGCCCGCAACGCCATGAGCGAGGCGGCGGCGCGCATCGCGGCCAAGGCCGACGTCGGTGTGCTCGCCTATGGGCATCGCCAGTCGAGCGGCTGCAAGGACATCGAGATGCTGCTGGAAATCGGCGAGCATTCGAAAGCCGAGTTCGACAAGTCTCTGGACTCGATCAAGCCGAAGGGATCGACGCCAATCGCGGAGTCCATGAAGGAAGCCGCCAATGCCATCGAGCGCGGTCACGTGATCCTGATGAGCGATGGTTTGGACAATTGCAGCGGCGACCCGTGCATCACCGCCGACGAGCTGTTCAAGGTGTCGAGCGAAGTGGTGTTCCATATTATCGGCTTCGACAAGTCGGAGAAGGACAATCTGGCCAAGCTGCAATGCGCCGCGGAACCGTCCGGCGGCAGCTTCGCCATTGCCACCAACGAGACCGAGCTGCGCAAGGCCATGACGGCGGCTGCGGACCTCGCCCTGAAGCGCGGCGGGCGACCAGTTGCCGCGGCTCCCACCACCCAGCCGGCGCCAGCGCTGCGTCCGGCGCTCCCGGCCGCGCCCGAGCCGGCCGCGCCCCAGGCGGAACGTGCGCCTGCCGTGCCGGCGGGCAAGTCCAAGATCCGCCTCGAGGCATTCGTTTCCGAAGGCGGCGCCGCCGTCACGTCAGGCGTGGTTTGGCGCATCTTCAATCCCAAGCCGGACAAGGAGGGGAAGTACGAATTGCTCGGCACAATGCGCGACCCGGTCGCCACCGCCATGCTCGAACCGGGCGAGTATCTGGTCAACGCCGCATATGGCCTCTCAAACACCACCAAGAAAGTGACGGTAGAGCCGGGCAAGCCGCTGCAGGAAACTCTGATCCTGAATGCGGGTGGCCTGCGGCTCAATTCGGTACAGCCGGGCGGCCAGCCGATCGCGCCCAATTCGGTGCGCTACGACATCTTCGCCGACGAGGCGGACCAGTTCGGCAACCGCAAGAAGATCCTCGGCAACGCCAAGCCCGGCATCATCATCCGCCTGAATGCCGGCGTCTATCATGTGGTCAGCGTCTATGGCGACGCCAACACAGTCGCCAAGGCCGACGTCACGGTCGAGCCCGGCCGGCTGACCGAGGCGACCGTCAACCACAGCGCCGCGCGGGTGACGCTCAAGCTCGTACATCAGCCGGGCGGCGAGGCGCTGGCAGGCACGCAATGGCAAGTGCTCAGTCCCGGCGGCGACGTGGTGAAGGAGAGCGTCGGCGCCCTGCCGACCCATATATTGGCGGCGGGAGACTACTCGGTGCTGGCCAAGTACAACGGCAGCAACTTCACCCGCGATTTCACCGTCAAGGCCGGAGAGGTCACCCAGATCGAAGTGGTGATCCGCTAACAGGTCACTTGTCGGGAAGCGGGATGAATTCCGCGTCGCCCGGCACCGGGTCGAAGCGGCCCTGTTTCCAGTCCGCTTTTGCCTGCTCGATGCGCTCCTTGGAACTGGAGACGAAGTTCCACCAGATGTAGCGCGGACCATCCGCTGCCTCGCCGCCCAGCAGCATGACACGGCTGGCGATGCGTGCAGTCATGGTGATCTCGTCGCCCGGCCTGAAGATCAGCAACCGGCCGGCCTCGAAGACATCCCCAGCGATGTCGATTTCGCCGGACACCACATAGACGGCGCGCTCCTCATGGTCCGCAGGCAGCGGCAGACGCGCACCCGGCTCAAGCAAGGCGTCGGCATAGAACATGTGATTGAACACTTCGACCGGCGAGCGTTCGCCATAGAGGCTCCCGAGCACGAGACGCACGGTCTTGCCCTCACCCTTCACGACCGGCAGATCGCTCTTGCCGTGGTGGAAAAAGGCGGGCGCGCTTTCCTCGGCGGATTTCGGCAAGGCCACCCAGCTCTGTATGCCCGCCAGGCGGGAGGGAGACTTGCGGACTTCTGCACCCGTGCGTTCGGAATGGGCGATGCCCCTGCCCGCGGTCATCCAGTTCACGTCGCCCGGACGGATGGTCAGATGGGTGCCGAGACTGTCACGATGGTCGATGGAACCTTCGAAGAGATATGTCACCGTGGCCAGGCCGATATGGGGATGGGGCCGCACGTCGAGACCCTGCCCGGACAGGAATTCCCCTGGTCCCATTTCGTCGAAAAAAATGAAAGGCCCGACCATGCGGCGCCTGGCGGAGGGAAGCGCGCGCCTGACGGTGAAGCCGCCGATGTCGGCGGTGCGCGGCACGATCACCATGTCGAGCGCGTCGCAGGATTTCGCGTCGCCCGCGACCGGATCGTTGCCCTTCATCCAGCTCATTTGCACGTCCCCCGCAAATGTCCGCCATCGGCATTGAAGCAGAAAAGGCGCCCCTCGGGACGCCCTTTCTTTGTTCAAATCGCCGTGGCGCTCAGGCCGCTTTCTGCGCCGCCCGCGCCCGCTTGATGTCCGGTGGAACGGCTTCCTCCGCCAGCGTGGCGACGGCCTCGGCCAGCGGCATGACCTTCTGCTCATTTGAGCCCAGACGGCGCACGGAGACGGTCTTTTCCTCGGCTTCGCGTTTGCCCACCACAAGCATGACCGGCACCTTGGTCACGGAATGCTCGCGCACCTTGTAGTTGATCTTCTCGTTGCGCAGGTCGATGTCGCCGCGCAGCCCGGCCGCCTTCAGGGCCGCCAGGACCTCTACCGCATAGGCGTCCGCATCCGATACGATGGTCGCCACCATTGCCTGCACCGGAGCGAGCCACAGCGGGAAGTGACCGGCGTAGTTCTCCACCAGGATGCCGGTGAAGCGCTCCAGCGAGCCGAAGATGGCGCGGTGGATCATCACCGGCACCTGCTTTTCGGAGTGCTCGTCGATATAGAAGGCACCGAGCCGTCCGGGCAGGTTGAAGTCCACCTGCGTGGTGCCGCACTGCCAGTCGCGGCCGATGGCGTCGCGCAGCACATACTCGAACTTCGGTCCATAGAAGGCGCCCTCGCCCGGATTGACCGAAGTCTTGATACGGCCCCGCCCTCGCTTCTCGATCTCCTGGAGCACTTCGCCCATCACCTGCTCGGCATGGGTCCACTGCTCGTCGGTGCCGACACGCTTCTCGGGACGCGTGGACAGCTTAACCACGATGTCGGTGAAGCCGAAGTCCTCGTAGATGGAGAGCAGCAGGTCGTTGACCGCCAGGCACTCCTCCATCAGCTGGTCCTCGGTGATGAAGATGTGCGCGTCGTCCTGGGTGAAGTGGCGCACGCGCAACATGCCGTGCAGTGCGCCTGACGGCTCGTAGCGGTGCACCTTGCCGAATTCGGCGATCTTCAGCGGCAGGTCGCGGTAGCTCTTGAGGCCGTGCTTGAAGATCTGCACATGGCCGGGGCAATTCATGGGCTTGCAGCAGAAGACGCGCTCGTCGGGAAGCTCGGTGACGAACATCATCTCGCGGTAGTTCTCCCAGTGGCCCGACAGCTCCCAGAAATGCTTCTCCATCATGTCGGGAGAATTCACTTCCAGATAGCCGGCCTCGTGCTGGCGGCGGCGCATATAGGCAATGAGCGCCTGGAACAGCGTCCAGCCCTTGGCGTGCCAGAACACGGAGCCGGGCGCTTCCTCCTGGAAGTGGAACAGGTCCATTTCGCGACCGAGACGGCGGTGGTCGCGCTTCTCGGCCTCCTCCAGCATCTTCAGATAATTCTGCAGGTCCTGCTCGCTGGCCCAGGCGGTACCGTAGATGCGCTGGAGCATGGGATTGTTGGAATCCCCTCGCCAATAGGCGCCGGCGATCTTCTGCAGCCTGAACGCCTTGCCGATCTGGCCGGTGGAGGTCATGTGCGGCCCGCGGCAGAGGTCGAACCAGCCGCCCTGGACATAGATGCGCAGGTCCTGGCCTTCCGGACTGGCGTCGATCAGCTCGACCTTGTAGGCCTCGCCCTTGTCCTTGAAGACCTTCTTCGCCTTGTCGCGATCCCACACCTCCATGGTGAAGGGCGCATTGCGGGCGATGATCTCCTTCATCTTCGCCTCGATCTTCGGCAGATCATCGGGCGTGAAGGGTTTGTCGCGGGCAAAGTCGTAATAAAAGCCGTTCTCGATCACCGGTCCGATGGTCACCTGGGTGCCGGGATAAAGCTCCTGCACGGCCTCGGCCATCACATGGGCGGCGTCGTGACGGATCAGCTCAAGGGCCTCGGGATCATCGCGGGTGAGGATGCGCACCTGCGCATCCTTTTCGATGGGATCGGCAAGGTCCCTGAGCGTGCCGTCGACCATGAGGGCGACAGCCTTCTTGGACAGGGACTTGGAAATGGCCGCAGCCAGCCCGGCGCCGGTTATGCCGTCGTCGTAGTCGCGTTTGGAACCGTCGGGGAAAGTCAGTGCAACCATGGAGCTTCTCCTCTCACTCACTGCCAACCAAGCAGGTAAGACGGCGAAGCTTTACAGAATCATGGGCCGTTCAGGCAACCGCCAAATGGACCGGCCGCTTCAGGCGTTCAGAGCGCCAGCTGCATGAAGTCCAGCAGGTCGGCGACAGGCGTGGGCAGTTGGTAATAGGCCGGGATGGAGACGAAGCCGAACTTATCGTAGAGCTGCCTGGCTTCAGGCTGCTTGAAACCGGTGTCGAGGCGCATGAACTTGTAGCCGCGCTCCTTCGCCAGCGCGATCAGCGACTCGCACAGCCTGCTGCCTGCTTGCTGGCCCCGCGCCTTCTCGGTGACGAACAGGCGTTTCATTTCGCAAACGCCATCCTCGAGCTTGCGCATCATCACGCAACCAACCGGCATATCGTCGATGCGCGCGAGCAGGATCTCCCCTGCGGGCGCCGCGTAAAGCTTTCCTATGTCGCGCAGTTCCTCGAACCACCTTTCGGGCTCGAAATAGCTCTCCAGGAGCCAGACCTGATCCGAGTAACGCAGGCGCATGGCGCGCTCGAATTCCCGGCACAATTTGCGCACTGCGTCGATGTCCCCGTCGCTGCGCGCCGGCGAAATGGTCAAAGCCATTCAGTCGTTCCCTCTGTTGCTTATTATTGGGGTGGGCTTCCACCCGATTCTTCTTTTCAGCAATTGTCAGAGATTGCATCAGTCCGGTCCACTGCACCAAGGTCGCATGTGGGGAAACATTTAGTCAGTAGACGCTCTTTTGGTCGGCGGCACCGGGTCATAGCCTTCGCCGCCCCAGGGATGGCAGCGGGAGAGTCGCCTGAGCGCCAACAAGCTTCCGCGCAGCGGGCCGTGCACATCTATCGCCTCCACCGCATATTCCGAGCAGGTCGGCAAAAAGCGGCATTGGCGGCCGGCGAAAGCCGAGAAGGTGTGGCGGTAAAGCAGAATCGGCGCCTTGATGAGCGCCTTCGCAATATCTGCCCCGACACTCATGCGGCGTCCTCAAGCCGGGCGAGAAGGCTCGCGCCGACGATCAGGTCGAGATGTGCGCCGCCGGCATTCTTGTAGATGGTGACGTCTTCCGCCGACTGCCTGCCTTGCGCTGTTCCTCCCACCAGATCGTAGAGATCGCCGCGAATGTCCCAGACGGTGATGACACCTTCAGCCATGGGCTGCGTGATTTCCCCGACCTGAAGCGCCGTGTGCCGGTTGTCGACGAACAGCTGCCCGGCCTTCAGCGTCGCCGCATCCGCCTCTCGGGTATCGGGCGAAAAGCTGCCGACAAGAT
>JAYZVT010000113.1:0-6647 GCA_036155355.1 Pseudomonadota bacterium | reverse complement strand
GGCACGCGAAGCTGATCGAAAGGAATGCGCTGCCGCCGCTGTCCCCCCGGCTCCGCACGCAGCCCGTCGCCGAACCGGGCGGATGGGTCATCGCGCGGCGAGGACAAAACCTCCGAGACAACCCGGTCGCCGAGCAGGGAAAAATCCTTGGCCCAGAGGATGCCGGTTTTCTCCGCCCCTCCTTCGCCGTCAAGATTCACCTGCAGCGAACCTTGACCGCCCTCGACACGGGGGTAGAATCCTACAAGCCGGAAGGCAGCACCGGCATCGTCGGTTTCTGCCAGTATGATGCGTGCATTCTGCTCGTTCGACACCAGCCGCGCCGCGATCGGCGATGATCCGTTCAGGCTGCCGGTGGCCTCCAGAGCGACCAGACCGCCGCCACGCTTTTTCAGCGTGATGCTCACATCCTTGATCGACGTGTCGAAATGACCGACCACGGCGCCGATCTTTGCGGTCAGGTCCACGCCCGGCGCGTCGGCCTGCATCGGCT
Organism: Pseudomonadota bacterium; assembly: GCA_036155355.1. Taxonomy (GTDB): domain Bacteria; phylum Pseudomonadota; class Alphaproteobacteria; order Rhizobiales; family Methyloligellaceae; genus JAYZVT01. The sequence continues at coordinate 6,154 of JAYZVT010000113.1, read as the reverse complement.
GGTCTTCGGCGAGTTGGCCTGCGGAAAACAGCGACTGGAACATCTGCCGCCCGTCATATCCCGACCCCTGAGCCTGCACTTCCCACACGTTGTCGTCCCGCAATCGTCCCGCGATTTCCATATGCGTGACGACGTTGAAGGAGAAATCGGGGAAGTAGAACGCCATCGCCTTGCGGTCCTGCCCCAGCGCGATCCAGCCATCGATGACGATGTCATCGCCCATGATCTTGAAGTTCTGGAGTTCCCGCCGGCCTGTTGTCCCTTCCCCCACGTCGAAGCGCAGCACCGCGGCACGGCCAGGCTCCTTGCGCCAGCCCACGTCGCCGAGAATCAGCTCGGCGTTGCCGAGATCCGCCTGCACACGTATCTGACGCTTCCCGTCGGATCCCGCCGCGATCGACAGCACAACCGGAACGGGGCCCCGCACCATGTGCCCGACCGACAGCCCAAGCTGCTTTCGCGATTGCGCGTCCAGCACTGTCGTCAGTCGCATTTCCGGCTGCTTTTCCGGCGGCGCACCGAATATGCGCTGCCATGTGAGCAGCGCCGGAACACCGCTCACCAGCACGTCGCCACGCGCATCGAGCGCTCGCTCGGTGACGTGGAAAATGATCGATCCACCCTCGATGCCCGCATCGGCGAAGGCGCCCGTGGCCGACGCATTGTCCACCTCCGCGATACCCTTGATCTGGATATCCTTGAATCTGAGGTCCTTCAGCAGCGGCAGGCCGATCTGGAAGTCGCCGGACATTTGGCCGCCGAAGTCGCTCGGCTTGACCCCGACCTCGCGCACATAGTTCAGCGGATCGCTGTCGAGCAGCTCCAGCGCCGCACCCGCCGTGCCAACAGTCTTGAAGCGGATAACGCCATGCTGCGGGTCTGGCCGCAGGTCGTCGATACGGAAGCTGCCACCAGATAGATTGATGCGGTTGCCCGTGGGCAACGCCACAAAGGCGGTGGGCGTGTCCAGAGAGAAGTGCCGCCCGACAATCCGCAACCGCGCGTCCTGCGCCTGCACTGGTGGCATTCCCACGATATAGGTGACGGCGAGATCGCGCATACCCACATCCAGCGACATCGCTTCGTCCGGGATCTCAGGGACGTTGTCGAGATCGGCCAGTGCGCCGGCGGGCAGACTAAGCGCCAGCTTGCCCCCGACGATGTGTCCGCCGCCCACGCGTTCGCCCACCCATTCGCGCGCGCCGCCGGCGAGGACTTTCGGCCAGAACTGCTTGAGCATATCGATTGGCATTGCGGAGATCAGGCCATTGAGCTGCACCTCCGGCGACCCGGGCGCATCGACAACGCTGCCGGCGAGTTCAATCGCATTCTCGCCCGAGGCGATGACGAAACGCGAAATCTCCAGTCGACCCGTCGCCGGGGTGATGGTGCCCGTCGCTTCCCAGCGATCCACGCCAATGGCTTCCAGGCCAAATTCCTCGGCCGCCAGCACCGCGTCGGTGGCCTTGATTTCATAGCTCCAGACCTTTGCGCCGTCGGCGCCGGTGACCGGACGGAAGTCACCGCTGAACGTGGCGTGACTCTTTCCCCATTTGAGTGTCGAAGGCTTGATCTCGACCCGATCCTCCTTGGCGATATAGCGCACATGGATGTCGCCGGAATCGATCAGCATGGGATGCTTGAAGTCCCACGGCGCGACCAGATAGCCCGCCTGCATCCGTAATCTCGCCTCCGCGCCGAGCAACTCGCCCGACGAAGACAGGTGCACGCTGGTTTCCGCCGAGACCGGCAAGTCCAGCGCCTTCAGCATCGGAAGGCCGGGGAAATTGCCTGCCAGTCCGATCGGAATGAGATCCTCGATGGTCGCGGTGAATGTCAGCCGCTGCTGCTTTTCGGATTCCTCCGTGCGGAAGCTGAACTTCCACGGACCTGTCAGGGATTTGATCTTGGCCTCGCCGAGGATGATGCTGCGTTTTTCCTTGTGGTCGAGGTCGATGGCGAAGTCCGGCACCTGCCAGTAGCTCTGCTGCCCGTTCTGATCAAAGATGACGATGGCGTCGCGCACGCCGAACCGGCTGAGATAAGAGCTGGCGCCCTCCTGGTTGCGTGCCCGCTGAAACGCCGCTGTAAGTGTCCGTGTGATGTCCAGTTGCTTCGAAGGCGCGAACAGCGCAATGCCCGGCTCAACCGACGGGTCCGTGCCCTGCTCGGTCTGTGCTGGCGCGGGTTGGGCCTGCTGCGGCGGAGCCGGAACGCGATCCTGCGGCCCATGCGAAGCATCAGCCGGACCATCGGCGCCGCCTGCCGCCGCGCTGCGCGAGAAGGTGAGCGAGAGGCCATTTTCGGGCGTGTAGAAAAGCAACAGCCGGGGCCCGATGAAGTCCACGCTACCGGGGGCAATCTTGCCCCACAGTAATGCCGGGCCACTGAGGCCGATGGCGGCCAGCGGCGCCTGAGCGACCACTGCCCCCTCCTTGTCGATCAGCCGGATATTGCGCAGCCGGAACAGCACGCCGACGCCGTCCGGATCGCGCTGCACCACGGCGTCGTCGATCTTGACTGACACTTCCGCCAGTTCCCGGTTGATCGCCGACTCCAGCGTGGGCACGAGGAATGACAGCGAGATTGGCCCCTGATTGATGCGTCCATAGGCCAGCGCGAGCAGCACAGCGCCCAGCACCAGGAAGCCGGCAAACACCTCGAGGATGATCACCGCCGATCGCCGCGACGCACGCTGGATGCCCAGCTGCACCGGTTCGGGCAGGCGGTTGACCAGTTCTCGGCCGCGGTTTGATATGGCGACGAGCGCCCGGCTGCCTCGGGGAAATTTGAGGAATTCCTGAGTCATGTCCTCTCTTGGCCAGGCGGGCGCGCGGTCATGCGGGGACCGCAGGCAGTGCCATCGGATATGGCCCGGAATCGTGTCGGTTTTGCGAGGCAGGGATGCGACCGGGCGGCACTCCAAGGCGCGACCCGATCAGGCATTCTCACTTAAGCAGTTGCCCGGCCCGATCCCCCAACCGAAATTGAAATTCCCGGCAGCCCACCCGACTGTATCTTCTGCGGTTACAGCGAAATAGCGACAAAAGGAAGGCGTAAATTCAATGCTGCAGCAAGGAGATGTGGCCCCCGAACTGGGGCTGCCGGACAGCGATGGAGGCACGGTCCGGCTGGTCAGCATGCGCGGCCATCCCGTGGTGATCTATTTCTACCCCAGGGACGATACGAGCGGCTGCACCCGCGAGGCGCTGGAGTTCAACGCGCTGTCACGGGACTTTGTCAGACTTGGCATACCCCTTATCGGGGCATCGCCGGACACTGAAGCTAGCCACCGGAAATTCAAGGAGAAACACGGGCTGACCCTGCGCCTGGCAGCAGATACCGAAAAGCGGGCCGCCCAAGCCTATGGCGTCTGGGTGGAAAAGAGCATGTACGGCCGAAAATACATGGGTGTGGAGCGCTCCACTTTCCTCATCGGGGCTGACGGCCGTCTGGCCCGGATCTGGCGCAAGGTGAAGGTGCCGGGCCACGCAGAGGCCGTGCTCGCGGCCGCGCGCGAACTGGTCGGCGGCAATGGCTGATGCGGCAAATCGCGCCGCGCTAACCAATTTGTCACATGCACCGAGCCAAGTGACAGATAGGCCATGACAAATTTTGCCCCAGTCGGTATCCTTGCCTCCGCTGCCTGTTCAGGAATCACCGCAAAATAAAGCGATTGCCTGGCAATCGGGGCAACACATTTCGTATCGGCCTTGGCCTCCGCACCGGCGGGAGTGAACGGAGGCATGGGACAGGCCGGGCAACGGGAAGGACGTACCATTTATGTTTTCAAAACGGCCGGACAAGGAAGCGCCCGCCGCTGAGCCCAAGCGGCCAGCGCAGGGTTCTCCGACGGCCGCAGCGCAAACATTCGTGGCAAAACCCGCCCCTCTGAAGGGATCTGGCAAGATGGCACCATCCATTATCGGGGAAGACCTGACCGTCACCGGAAACGTGATTTCCAAGGGTGAGATCCAGGTCGAAGGCGAAATCCAGGGCGACATCCATTGCGGTTCGCTCCTCATCGGCGACAAGGCCCGCATCACCGGCGGAGTCGTGGCTGACGACGTGATCGTGCGCGGACGGGTTAATGGCTCCATCCGCGGCCTGCGCGTGACCCTGCAGGCCAGTTCCCACGTGGAAGGTGACATTCATCACCAGACCCTGGCCATCGAGCAGGGCGCCTTCTTCGAGGGCAAGTCGCGGCGCACCGACGATCCCCAGTCTGTAGGCAAGACCGAGGGACACCGCGCCGAACGCAAGGACGCGGTCATGAGCGAGAAGCAGACGACGCGCGCCGCAGAATAGAGCCAGCGCGCCACTTCCCTGCCCGACCGGCGGCCAATGCCGCCGGTATATTTTTGTCTAGTCGATATCCTTGACTTCGGCGGGTCCGCCGCCGTGCACCCGCTGCGCCAGCGCGGCTTCGATGAATTCCTCCAGCTCGCCGTCCAGCACCGCTGACGGGTTGGTGCTCTCCACTCCCGTTCGCAGGTCCTTCACCAGCTGGTAGGGCTGCAGCACATAGGACCGAATCTGGTGGCCCCAGCCGATGTCGGTCTTGGACTCTGCCTGCGCCTGGGCTGCTTCCTCCCGCCGCTTCAGCTCCGCCTCGTAAAGGCGCGCGCGCAGCATCGCCCAGGCGGTAGCACGGTTCTTGTGCTGCGACCGCTCGTTCTGGCACTGCACCACGATGCCCGTGGGCACATGGGTCAGGCGCACGGCGCTGTCGGTGGTATTCACGTGCTGTCCACCGGCGCCGCTTGCCCTGTAGGTGTCCACCCGCACGTCCTTGTCCTCGATCTGGATGTCGATCGAGTCGTCGATTACCGGGAACACCCAGACCGAGGCGAAACTGGTGTGCCTGCGCGCGTTGGAATCGTAGGGTGAGATACGGACCAGCCGGTGCACGCCCGACTCGGTCTTGAGCCAGCCATAGGCGTTGACCCCCTTGATAAGCAGGGTTGCGGACTTGATGCCCGCCTCTTCCCCGTAGCTGACGCCGATGACCTCGACCTCGTCTTCCTGCGCCTCCGCCCAGCGCATATACATGCGCATCAGCATCTGCGCCCAGTCCTGGCTTTCGGTGCCGCCTGCCCCGGCATGAATCTCCAGATATGTGTCGTTCCCGTCCGCCTCGCCGGACAGCAGCGTCTCGACCTCCTTCTTCTTGACCTCGCCGAGGAGCTTGCGCAGCGCCGTCTCGGCATCATGGACGACGGTCGCGTCGTCCTCGGTCTCGCCCATCTCGATCAGGTCGATGCTGTCGGACAGCTCGCGCTCGAAGCGGTCGAAGGTCTTGATCTGCGCTTCAAGGGTCTGGCGCTCGCGCATGGTCTTCTGCGCCTTCGCCCTGTCGTTCCACAAATCCGGGTCTTCAGCCGCCTTGTTCAGCGCCTCAAGGCGCGCGCGCGCCCTGTCGGGGTCAAAGGTGCCTCCTCAGCAGCACAAGAGACTGCTTGATCTCATCGACAACGTTCTGTGTCTCGGCGCGCATCGGCAGCCCTCATGACGTCGCTAGAATTGGTAGACCGTGGGCGGGACCGCCCGCCGGCGTCAGTACAGGCCGCCCGGTCCGGAGATCAGGGAGCCGGATGGACTGAACAGGCGGCCACCCCCACCCTCGCTCTGCTCCACCGTCGAATAGGCCTCCGGCGGCTGGGTGCCGGGCTTGAAGGCTTCCATGATGGCGCTGCTGTCGCTGGGACCGGCGCGAAGGCCCGAGGCCGGATTGACCCTGATGAACTTGATCCCCGGCGGCACGCGGAATGGGATCGCCGGCTTGTCGGCCATCGCCATCTTCATGAAGTCGCGGAACACTGGCGAGGAGACGCCGCCGCCGGTTTCGCCCTTGCCCATGGGCTTGGGATTGTCGAAGCCGATGAACACGCCCACGGCAAGGTCGGGACCGAAGCCGACGAACCAGGCGTCCTTCTCGTCGTTCGTGGTGCCCGTCTTGCCCGCCAGCGGCTTGCCCACGGCCTTGACCTTGTAGCCGGTGCCGCGCTGCACCACGCCTTCCATGATCGATGTCATCTGGTAGGCGGTGTGAGGATCGACAATCTGCTTGCGGTCGTCGTTGAGCACGGGCTCGTCCTGGCCGTCCCATGTCCGCGACCGGCACTCCGGGCATTCGCGCGTGTCATGGCGCCAG
>JAYZVT010000112.1:0-8858 GCA_036155355.1 Pseudomonadota bacterium | reverse complement strand
CGGGATCGTTCTCCATGTCATGGCTGAGAACGGTAATCAGCACCTGCGTCTCGTTCTTGAAACCGTCGGCAAACAGCGGACGGATCGGACGATCTATGAGGCGCGAGGTCAGGGTTTCCTTTTCGCTCGGGCGGCCTTCGCGCTTGAAGAAGCCGCCGGGAATCTTGCCCGCGGAATATGTCTTCTCGCGGTAGTCCACCATAAGCGGGAAGAAGTCGATGCCCGGGCGCGGGCTACGCTCGGCGACGGCGCAGGCGAGTACGGTGGTGTCACCGTAGCGGGCCAGCACGGCGCCATTCGCCTGACGGGCGATGCGCCCGGTTTCCAGATAGAGCGGCCTTCCGCCCCAGTCGATTTCAACGGTCTCGGTCTTGAACATCTTTCGGTCTCAGCTTTCCTGCCTTGGGCCAATGCAAATAGGTCCGCTCGCCAAACCGCCGGTTCGTCCGGCGGGGCGCTCACCGCGCTCTCCCGCCTCGGGAGACAAACGCGGTCTAACGGCGGATGCCCAGGCTGTTGATCAGTTTCGTGTAACGCTCCTCGTCCTTCGACTTGACGTAATCGAGGAGCCGGCGGCGCTGGCTGACCATCTTGAGCAGGCCGCGCCGCGAATGATTGTCCTTCTTGTGCGTCTTGAAGTGCTCGGTCAGGTTGGTGATGCGCTCGGTGAGCAGGGCCACCTGAACCTCAGGCGACCCGGTGTCGCCCTTCTTGGAACCGTATTCCTTGATGAGCGACTGTTTGCGCTCCACGTCAATCGACATCGGTAAACTCCTTATGTCCAGTGTTGGTGCCCTGATCCGTCAGCTACCTGCACGGAACACGCGCGTCGGCCAAAGCTCGCCGCGCCTTACCTCGCCGAGAGCGACAAGTTCGCCGCCGGACGTGGCATAAACCGGTCCTTTCAGGATCGGGGCGTCTCGGCCACGCAACAGGACCGCTTGTCCCTGCATGAGCCTGGCTGCATCCTCCCCGCTTATGGCCAGCGCCGGGATGTCGTCCAGCGCGGTCTCCACGGGTCGAAGGGCGGTATCCAGCCCCTCGCAGCCGGCGGCACTATGGCTCATGTCCTCCAGCATATCCAGAGAAATCATGGATTTTTCGGTGAAGGGGCCGACGCGCGTCCGGCGCAGGGTGTAAACATAGCCGAAGCAGCCCAGCGCCTCGCCCATGTCGCGGGCCAGCGAGCGGACATAGGTACCCTTGCCGCAGTCCATCTCGAAAACGCAGTGATTTTCGTCCGGTATTTCAATGATTTCCAGGCGATCCACACGGACAGCGCGCTCCTGGAGCTCGAAATCCTCCTCGGCGCGGGCGAGGTCATAAGCCCTCTGGCCTGAAACCCGGATGGCGGAGAACCGGGGCGGGACCTGGCGGATGTCGCCTTGGAAACAGTGAAGGATGCCTTCAATGTCGGCGCGCGCAGGCCGCTGGGGACGCTCGGCAGTGATGATGCCTTCGGCATCATGCGAATCCGTGGACACGCCCCAGCAAACGGTGAAACGATATGTCTTGCGGCCGTCCATTACGAAGGGGACGGTCTTGGTGGCTTCGCCGAGCGCGATGGGCAGGATGCCTGTGGCCAAAGGATCAAGGGTGCCGGCGTGGCCGGCCTTGCGGGCATCGAAAAGCCGGCGCACGTGGGTGACAACTTCGGTTGAGGTGAGTCCGCCCGGCTTGTCGAGGATCAGCCAGCCGCTGACCAGACGTCCCTTCTTCCGCCTCGCCATGTCACTGCATCCTGTCCAGACCTAGTTCAGATCGCGGGCGACTCGCGCGGAGCGCAGGACTGCGTCCACATGATCGGCTTCGTCGAACGAACCGTCCAGCCGGAAGCGGATATCGGGAATGTATTTCAGCTCCACCCGCCTCGCCACCTCACCCCGGATGAAGCGGCGGTGACGGTCAAGCGCATCGACCACTTGCTGCTGACCGGCGCCGCCGCCGAGCGGCATGACGAAGGCCGTCGCCTGACGCAGATCGGGCGTCGCGCGCACCTCGGTCACGGTAATGACCGCACCGGCAAGTTCGGGATCGGCGATCTCGACGCGAATGAAAACTTCGGAAAGAGCCTTGCGCAGCATCTCCCCCACGCGCAACTGGCGCTGGCTCGGGCCACTGGCGGAAGATTGTCTGGTCATTGATCGGGCCTGGTGACTGACAAAGCCGGCGGCGTGCCCGCATGGCGCGCTAGGAGGGATCAGAGCTTGCGCTCGATCTTCTCCACCCGGAAGCACTCGATAATGTCGCCGACCTTGATATCTTGGTAGTTCTCGAAGGCCATGCCGCATTCCTGCCCACCGGGCCCATCGGCCACCTCGTCCTTGAAGCGCTTGAGCGTCGACAGTTTGCCCTCGTGGATGACCACGTTGTCGCGGATCAGGCGGACATTGGCGCCACGCGCCACCTTGCCCTCGGTGACGCGGCAGCCGGCGATGCGGCCGACCTTGGAAATGTTGAAGACCTCGAGGATCTCGGCGTTGCCAAGGAAGTTCTCGCGCAGGGTCGGATCGAGCAGGCCGGACATTGCCTGCTTCACGTCATCGACGAGATCGTAGATGACTGAATAGTAGCGGATGTCGATATGATCGCGCTCGGCGGCCGTGCGGGCCTGCGAATTGGCGCGAACGTTGAAACCGAAGATGGGCGCGCCAGTCGCAGAGGCGAGCGACACGTCGGACTCGGTGATGCCGCCGACGCCGGAATGCATGACACGCGCGCGCACCTCGTCGGTGCCAAGCTTGTCCAGCGCGGCGACGATGGCCTCGACAGAGCCCTGGACGTCGCCCTTGACCAGCAGCGGAAACTCCTTGCGGGCGCCTTCCTTGAGCTGGGACATCATCTGCTCAAGCGTGCTGCGCGCGCCGGCTCCGGTCGCATGCATTTCGCGACGCTTGCGGGCGCGGTAGGCGGTGATCTCGCGGGCGCGGGCCTCGTTTTCGACAACGGCGCACTGGTCGCCGGCCTCCGGGGCGCTGTCGAAACCGAGCACCTCGACAGGGACCGAAGGTCCGGCCGCCTCAACGGGCTCGCCGCGGTCGTCGAGCAGGGCGCGCACGCGACCCCAGGCCGAGCCGGCGACTATGATGTCACCGACATGGAGGGTGCCGCGCTGAATCAGAACCGTGCCGACAGGACCGCGGCCACGCTCCAGCTTGGCCTCGATGACCACGCCCTCCGCGAAGCGTTCCGGATTGGCCTTCAGCTCCAGAACTTCGGACTGGAGCAGGATGGCCTCCAGCAGTTTGTCCAGATTGGTCTGCTTGAGAGCGGACACTTCCACCTCGAGCACGTCGCCGCCCATGCTCTCCACCACGATCTCGTGCTGAAGCAGGTCGGTGCGGACACGCTTGGGATCGACGTTGGGCTTGTCGATCTTGTTGATGGCGACGATGATCGGCACACCAGCCGCGCGGGCATGATTGATTGCCTCGACGGTCTGCGGCATGACACCGTCATCGGCGGCGACGACCAGAATGACAAGATCCGTCACCCGCGCGCCGCGAGCGCGCATTGCAGTGAACGCCTCGTGGCCGGGGGTATCGATAAAGGTTATCTTGTGACCGCCGATGTCCACCTGGTAGGCGCCGATATGCTGGGTAATGCCGCCGGCCTCGCCAGCGACCACATTTGCCTTGCGGATGGCGTCGAGCAGCGACGTCTTGCCGTGATCGACATGGCCCATGACGGTGACGATGGGCGCGCGCGGCTGCAGGTCCGTGTCCTCGTCCTTTTCGCCGATGAAGCCTTCCTCGACGTCAGCCTCCGATACGCGCTTGACCGTGTGACCAAACTCCTCGGCGATGATCTGGGCCGTGTCGGCATCGACGGGATCGTTGATCTTGAGCATCTGCCCCTGCGCCATCATGAACTTGATGACGTCAACAGCGCGCTCGGCCATGCGATTAGCCAGTTCCTGGATGGTGATAACTTCCGGAACGATGACCTCGCGGGCGATCTTCTTGCCGGCGTCGAGATGTTCGGAGAGGTGCTTCTTCTGGCGCTCCTGACGGCGGCGCAACGAAGCCAGGCTACGCTGGCGCTGGTCGTCGTCGAGCGCATTGGTGATGGTCAGCTTGCCGCGAACACGGTCGGCACCATCGCCGCGGCGTTTAGGCGCCCGCGCCTCCGTGCGATCGCGCTTGCCACGGGCGTCGGCGGCCTTCTTCTTGCTGTCGGCCTCGTCGTCGCCTTCCAGTTCCTGCTTGCGGCGGGCTTCCTCAAGCTTGCGCTTGGTCTCGAATTCGGCTTTCTTGCGCGCCTCTTCCTCGTCCTCGACGAGGGGTACGTCCTGCACGCCGCCATCGGCGCGCTTTTTGGCCTCCTCGGCCCGTTGCCGGGCGTCGTGCTCCTCGCGCTGGACACGCTCGATCTCGCGCTGCTTTTCCTCGTTGAGTGCACGTTCGCGGGCTTCGCGTTCGCCTTTGGACAGGCCGCGAAAAGCGTCAGGCGTGCGCGCCTCCTCCTTGGCGACAGTCTCGACTTCCGCCTTGGCTTTGGTCTCGACATCGGGCGGCGTCTCCTCCGGCTTGCCGCCGGCGGGCGTGATGACGCGCTTCTTCTTTTTCTCGACAAGCACGGCTTTCGACCGGCCGTGGCTGAAGCTCTGGCGCACATGGCCGGACTCGACCGTCCGCTTGAGGTTCAGCGTCATGGTGCGCGAACCGCGGATCGTCTTGCCACCGTCTTCTTTCGTCTCGCTCATTCCACTCCTGCCGCCGGATCGTCAGGCTGCGGCGAAAACCGCGCTTCCGGCCCTGAATCTGTCGAGTCTGCGCAATGCGGCGAGCAGTCGCGCACCCGCGCCGCCACTTGTCACCGCAGCATGTAGCACATTTGTTCGCCCCAATGCCAAACCCAATTGGGCAGAGTTAAGGCTGTCGAGCACGGGCCCGCCGCCCTTGCCGGCGAACTTTCCATCCAGCTTGCGGCGGCCGTCGGCCGCGGCTTCCGTGGCATGAAGAAGGGATACCACCTTGCCACCAGCGATCGCCTTTTCGACGCCAGTGAAGCCAGAAGTGACTTCGCCCGCCTTGTTGGCCAGGCTGAGCCGCTGCACGGCGTCCTGAAGCAGCAGGCGGTCAACCAGGGCGGGGAGGTCCTGAGGCGTCCGCACCGGCTGGCGCAGGGACCGGGCGAAAACGTTGCGGCCGGCCGCATCGCCGACCACGTCGGCGGCGCAGGTCAGCCAGACGCCACGCCCGGGCAGCCGGCCCTTGAGATCGGGGACAACGACCCCGTCGGGGCCGGCGCAAAAACGCAGAAGATCGGTGGATATCCGCTGGACACGCGTCAGCGCGCACAGGCGCATGGTGTCGCCCGTCTCCTCCGTCGCTGCTGCCTGCTCGCGGTCCATGGCCTCGCGAATTCCTCTTTGCCGGCGGGCCGCATCACACAGCCGGGGTCTCGGCGGGGACCTCGGCCTCGGCTTCCGGCTCGGGGCCCTTGAGGTCTTCCTCGGTGATCCAGCCGGCCTTCACGCGCGCGGACATGATAATGGCCTCGGCGTCCTGGCGCGAAACGTCGTGACCATCGAGAAATCCCGGATGCCGCACCGACTCGCCCTCGACGCGCTCATGCCAGCCCGACAGGTCGTCGGTGGCGCAGTCGGCCAGATCCTCGATGGTCTTCACACCGTTCTGGCCGAGAGCCACCATCATGGCCGTCGTCATGCCGGGAATTTCGGACAGGGCATCGGCGACGCCCAGTTCCTTGCGCTGCGCATCAAGCTCGGCCTCGCGACGGTCGAGATACTCACGGGCGCGAGTCTGGATTTCCGTGGCGGTGTTCTCGTCAAAGCCCTCGATGGTGGAGATTTCGTCCAGCTCGACGAAGGCGACTTCCTCGACGGAAGAGAAGCCTTCCGACGTCAGCAACTGGGCGATGACCTCGTCCACGTTGAGAGTCTCCATGAACAGTTGCGTCCGGTCGGCGAAGTCCTTCTGGCGGCGCTCGGATTCATCGGCCTCGGTGAGGATATCAATATCCCAGCCGGTCAGTTGGGAGGCGAGGCGCACATTCTGGCCACGGCGCCCTATTGCCAGCGAGAGCTGGGAATCGGGAACGACGACCTCGATACGCTCGGCGTCCTCGTCGAGAACGACCTTCACCACTTCGGCCGGCGCCAGGCCATTGACGATGAAGGTGGCCGCGTCTGGCGACCACTGGATGATGTCGATCTTCTCCCCCTGCAGCTCGTTTACCACCGCCTGAACGCGGCTGCCGCGCATGCCGACGCAGGCGCCAACGGGGTCGATGGAGGAATCCTTTGAGATCACCGCGATCTTGGCGCGGGAACCGGGGTCACGCGCCACCGACTTGATTTCGACGATGCCGTCGTAGATTTCGGGCACTTCCTGGGCAAAGAGCCTGGCCATGAATTCCGGCCGGGTGCGCGACAGGAAGATCTGCGGACCGCGCTGCTCGCGGCGCACGTCGTAAATGTAGGAGCGGATGCGGTCGCCGTAGCGGAAGGTCTCGCGCGGTAGCGTCTCGTCGCGTCGGACGATGGCCTCGGCGCGGCCGAGGTCCACGACCACGTTGCCGTATTCGACGCGCTTGACGATGCCGTTGACGATTTCGCCGACGCGGTCCTTGAATTCGTTGTACTGACGCTCGCGCTCGGCCTCGCGCACCTTCTGCACGATGACCTGCTTGGCGTTCTGCGCAGCGACTCGGCCGAAATCGAGTGGGGGCAACGGCTCGGCGATGAAGTCGCCGACATTCGCCTCGGGATTGCGGCGCTTGGCCTCAGCGAGCGAAATCTGCGTCGCCTCCATCTCCACGTTCTCGACGATTTCCAGCAGCCGCGACAGGCCGATCTCACCGGTTGTGGGATCGATCTCGGCCCTGATTTCATTGTCGGCGCCATAGCGCGACTTGGCCGCCTTCTGGATCGCGTCCTCCATCGCAGCAATGACAATGGTGCGATCGATGGATTTCTCGCGCGCCACCGCGTCAGCGATCTGAAGCAGTTCCAGCTTGTTGGCGCTCACGCCTGACTGGGCCATATCCGTTCTCCGATTTTTCCGCCCCGGCAGCCTGACGCCGGGGCCACTTTCAATCCGTCTTTCGCTGTTTCGAGCCCGCCTTCAGCAGTGCGTCGCTCAACACCAGCCTTGCATCCTCGATCATCGCCGGGACGAGGCCGATCGTGTGCCTGTCTCCTCCCGGCAATTCCACGTCCAGCAGTGCCTCGCCATTCTCGACACCGGCGACGACGCCCCTGAACCTTTTCTGCCCGTCAACGGGCTCCTTCAGCGTCACCTTGGCCTCGTATCCCGCCCAGTCGGCGAAATCCCTGAGTCTGACCAGCGGCCGGTCGATCCCCGGCGAGGATATCTCCAGGACGTAACGGCCCGGCAGCGGGTCGTAGGCGTCCAGCGCCGGTGACAGTCGCCGCGACACCAGCGCGCAATCGTCCACCGACATAGTGCCGTCGGGGCGCTCGGCCATGATCTGCACCGTACCGCCGCCCGCGCCGCCAACCTTCACGCGCAGCAACGCAAAGCCAAGGTCGTTCAGAACCGGCTCGGCGATGTCCGCAACGGCCGCCGCCAGACCCGTCTCGCGGGTGAACCGGACATCGCCGGCCTCTTCGGTTTGCGCCATGCCAGGTCCGGGCCGGTGCCCGCCAGGTAACAAAAAAGAGCGGGCCGCGAAGCCCACCCCTGATCAAATCCAATCATGAGTTCGATGGGGAATATACGCGAATTTCCGAAGCTTTCAAGTGGCCCGCAACGGCCTATGGCCCGCGCAAGAAGGTCAGATAGGTGCTTTTGCGGCCTTCGGCCAAGGCTTTGGCCTCATATCGCGTCTGCGGCCAATCGGGGAGGCGCTCGCGCCAGTCGCGGGCGGACCGGGCGGTCCATTCGAACGCACCTGAATCCCGTGCCGCAATCAATGCGCCGGCTGCATATTCAGGAATGTCGGAGGCAAAGCGCAGCTCGGCGCCGGGCTTCATGGCGCGCGCCAATCCGCGCAGGAAGGCAGTGGAAACCAGCCGCCGCTTGGCATGGCGCTTCTTGGGCCAGGGATCGGGGAACAGGATGAAGACCCGGTCGAAACAGGCGTCGGGCAGCCACTCCAGAAGATCGCGGACATCTCCGTCATGGAGCCGGATATTAGCCGTGCCGGTGTCCTCGATGCGGCCGAGAATGGCGGCAATGCCATTCAGGAAAGGCTCGCAGCCAATGAAGCCCCAGCGGGGAGCCTGACGCGCATGCCAGAGCAGATGCTCACCGGCGCCGAAGCCGATCTCCAGGGCCACCTTGTCCGCAACGTTGGGAAAAAGCCCTGCGACACTGGCCGGAGAGGGCATCGCGATATCCACGCGCAGCCGCGGCAACAGTTCATCGAACAGGCGCTGCTGTCGCGGCGACAGCCTGTGGCCCTTCTTGCGCCCGTAAGAGCGCAAGGGGCGGTGTGCCCGGGTGTCCATACGGCAAGTCTAGCAGAGCCAGGCGCCGGTGCGTGCCGGCGCCGGCAAGGACTCAGCTCAGTGCTGCCTTGAGCGGTTCCACCAGGTCGAGACGCTCCCAGGAGAAGCCGCCATCGTTGTCCGGCTGACGGCCGAAATGACCATAGGCTGCCGTGCGCTCGTAAATCGGGCGCGAAAGGGACAGATGCTCGCGGATGCCGCGTGGGCTCAGATTGACCACTTCGGAGATGGCCCGCTCAAGCCGCGCCTCGTCAACCTTGCCGGTGCCGTAAGTATCGACATAGATGGACAGCGGTTTTGACACGCCAATGGCGTAGGAGAGCTGCAGGCAGCAGCGCTCGGCAAACCCGGCAGCGACAACGTTCTTGGCAACATAGCGGGCGGCATAGGCGGCGGAGCGGTCAACCTTGGTCGGGTC
>JAYZVT010000111.1:0-4035 GCA_036155355.1 Pseudomonadota bacterium | reverse complement strand
CTAGGCAATATACAGATCGTTCTATATACTAGCAGACAAATGACCTCGCGTCATCAGTCTGTTTCCGTTGGAAAGGCCTTCTGAAATGCCCAGAATCAGACCCGTTGCCAGGAGCATGGCGGCCGGCCGGTCCAAGGCATTGCTGGAGACGGCGCAGGCCACGCTCGGCAACACGCCCAACATGGTGCGCACGCTGGCCCGCTCCCAGGCGGCGCTGGACAGTTTCCTGGCCATGTCCGCCGCCCTTTCGCGCGGCGTGCTTCTCGCCAAGGCGCGCGGGCAGATCGCCCTGGCCGTGGCCAACGAGAATGGCTGCGACTACTCCGCCTCTGCCTATGCCGCGCTCGGCCGCAAGTCCGGCCTGTCGGAGACCGAGATCGACGAGAGCCTGGAGGGCAGAGCCCGCAATCCACGCATGCAGGGCCTGCTTGATTTCTCCCGGGCGGTGGTCGCCAAGCGGGGCAAGGTCTCTGACTCCGACATTGCGGCGGCGCGTGCCGCCGGTGTGTCCGATGCAGAGCTGATCGAGACCGTGGCGCATGTCGCGCTCAACCTGTTCGCCAACTACGTCAACCACGTCGCCGCTACCGAGATCGATTTTCCCCTCGTGGAAACTCCGAAGCGCGGACGCAACTGACTCACCCTCCAACTCCAGGCATGATCCAGATGACCGTTTTCGTCAGCGACATTGCATTCAGTCCCGCCGTGAAGGCGCAGCAGGAGCTGCGTGGCTCGCGGCGCTCCTATCAGGCGATGGCGCAAAAGCGCGACTGGCGCAGCGAGATCGACGCGGACATCGCCGCCTTTGTCGCGGAGCGCGACAGCTTTTACATCGCCACGTCGAATGCGAGCGGCTGGCCAACGATCCAGCATCGCGGCGGACCGAGAGGATTCCTTCGGGTCATGGGACCGCGCCAGCTTGGCTTCGCGGACTTCGCCGGCAACAGGCAATATGTCACCATCGGCAATCTGTCCGAGAACCCTCGCGCCATGCTGTTCCTCATGGACTACGCCGGCCGCAGGCGCATCAAGATCTGGGGCAAGGCGCGCTCCGTCGAGGACGACGAGGCTCTCGTTGCAAGCCTCGCCGTGGATGGATACGAAGCGCGGATAGAGCGTGCCATCCTCATTGATGTCGAGGCCATCGACATCAATTGCTCCCAGCACATCACCACGCGCGCCGACGAGGCCACCATTCGCCAGGCCACCGACGGCCTCCTCCACCGCATCGCCGAACTCGAGGCGGAGAATGCCCGCTTGCGCGCCCTGCCCGGCGCGGCGGCGGGCTGAACAGGGCGGCCGTCACCTCGGCCTTGCCTGCCTTGCGGCCTTGACCGATGTTTGCGGACAGGAGCTGGAGGACACGTCAGTTTGCGGCGCGCATTTGCCATATGTTTCCAGATCGTCGGTGTGGTCACAGTGACGTTCGCTCTGGCCTGCGCGGTCGCGGCCTACGCCCTTCCCGGCTGGCTGCAGTTCGAGGACAGGCTCGAAAAGTCCGACTACATTGTGCCGCTCGCCGGTGATCTCGAAAGGGTCGTGCGGGCGGCAGAACTCTACCGCCAGGGATTGGCGCCGCGCATTCTGCTGTCACAGGCCGAGAGGCGCGAACCAGCGCGCATCCAGCTCCTCGCCCGCGATCTGGGCTACAGGCTCCCGGAGGCGCAAAAGTTTCGCACCGAACTGCTCGCCCATTTCGGCGTCCCCGACAACGCCACGCAAAGTTTTGGCGGCGGCCATGTCTCCACCGTCGAGGAGGCTGAAGCCCTGCGAGCCAGGCTCGGCGGCGCCCCGGTGCGGCTCATCCTCGTGACCGCCCCCTATCATGCCAGGCGCAGCAAGATCATCTTCAGCGACGTTCTGCCGAATGCGGACATCCGCGTTGCAAATTCCGGCGAGAAACGCCTGACGCGCAACTGGTGGAAGGACCAGTATTCGGCCCAGGTCACGGTCTCCGAGAGCGTGAAACTGCTGTTCTACCTTGCCGGCGGCGGTTTCCGGGCCGCACGGCCCAAGCCGGATTGAACCCAAGCGATCGCCCGTATCGGCTCAGCACCCCCCTTTCCTGCTCTCCTTTTCTCAAAAAAAGCTCGGGCAGGCGGGAAGCAAAATTATTGAATTCCGAATTCGGAATGCTATATGCTGTGAGAGAGAACGGGACCTCCGGCCACCTATGATCGAACCGCTTTCCGCACAACCTGCCCTGATCGACCAGGTCCACGACCGCCTCGTCGCGGCCATTGCCGACGGCTCCCTGCCGCCCGGTGAAAGGCTGACCCAGGAGAATGTGGCGTCCATGCTCGGGGTGTCTCGCCAGCCAGTGAGCCATGCGTTGCAGATTCTGCGGCGCAGGGGCCTCGTCATCGAAAGCGGCAGGCGCGGCCTCGAAGTGGCGCCGATGGATGCCGACAGGCTTCGCGCTCTCTATCAGCTCCGCGCCGTCATCGAGGGTCTCGCTGCGGCCCTCGCCGCCAGGCGGATCCGGGATGGCAGAGCCAGCGCTGAAGCCCGCGCGCAGGCCGAGGAGGCATTGCACGCAGGAATGGCGCTACCGGGAAACGCCTCGATACAAGAGCTGATCTCGGCTGACGTCACCTTTCATTCCGCCCTGCATCACCTGTCCGGAAACGCCGCCATCGTCGAAGCGATCGCGGGGCAATGGCCCCACTTCATGCGCGCAATGGGCGCGGTGCTCGCCGACCCCGCCAGACAGAGCGCAATCTGGCACGACCATGCGCAGATCATGCAGCATGTTCTCGCCGGCGAACCGTCGACGGCCGAGGCGGTCGCACGCGGACACATCGACAGGGCGGGCGAAGCCACCGCCACAAGACTTGAGACCAAGCAGCCCGCCGCCTGAACAGGTTTGACGCCGCGCGCTGCAACAAGGGAGGACAAAAATGAAACTGACCAAGGACCAGCTCGCGGAATTTGATGAACTGGGCTACCTGCATCTGCCCGACTGTTTCTCCGACGAGGAGATCGCCGTGCTGCGCGCCGAAGCGGAAGAAATCTACAAGTCCGACCGCGAGGAGGTCTGGCGCGAGTCCTCGGGCGCGCCACGCACCGCCTTCGCCGCTCACACCTACAACGAGGCTTTCCGCCTGCTCGGCGCCCATCCGCGACTGATCGAGCCCGTCGAACAGCTGTTCGGCGAGAAGCTCTACATGCACCAGTACAAGATTAACGCAAAGGCGCCCTTCGATGGAGAGGTCTGGCAGTGGCATCAGGACTATGGCACATGGGCCCGCGACGACGGTATGCCCGAGCCGCGCGCCATGAACATCTCCGTCTTCCTCGACGAGGTCATGCCTATCAACGGGCCGCTGATGTTCATCCCCAAGAGCCACAAGAAGGGCGTACTTGAAGCGGGACACGATCTAAAGACCACGTCCTATCCGCTGTGGACCCTGGACAAGGCAACGATCACCCAGCTCGCTGAGGAAGGCGGCATCGTCGCGCCGACCGGCAAGCCCGGCACGGTGCTGATGTTCCACGGCAACCTTGTGCACGCCTCGCCGCCCAACATCACCCCCTACCCGCGCAAGATCGTCTACCTGACCTTGTGTGCGGTTTCCAACCACATCACCAAGTTCACCCGCAAGGAGTGGATTGCCCATCGTGACTTCACCCCCATCGAGGCGGTCGCCGATAAAGCGCTGCTCGACTACGCGCGCAAATACAAGGTGGCGGCGGAGTAAGCGCGTTGATGCTCGCCTGCGTGCGGCGATGAGAACGGTCACGGGGCTGCTTGCTTTCGCCGCCGTGACGGCGGCCGCGCCACTCCCGGTTCGCGCCTATGACGCGAGCTGGTACAAGACCGACTTCTGGGCGGGTGAGTATCCGCGCGGCTTCACGCTCGACAGGAATCTGAGGATCGCCATCCGCGCCAGGGACGATCCCGGCGCGTCGCGCAACATCGACTGCGCGCTGCCGAAGGGCGCGACATTTCATCCCTGGAACGACAGACGCGTGAAAAGTTCAAGGCTCGCATTCGTCAGCTATGTGCCCAAGGCGACCTATCTGGTGACGAAG
>JAYZVT010000110.1:0-5326 GCA_036155355.1 Pseudomonadota bacterium | reverse complement strand
CGCGCACGCCGTCTCCGGCATTGGGGATACGGGTGACGATTACCTTTTCGCCGGCCGCAATAGAGCCGCGCAGGAGCACGCTGTCGCCCGAGGCGCCGACCAGTTCGACCTTGCGCTCGTCCGGCTTGCCTTCAACGCCCATGACATAGACGCGGTCGCCGCCATAGAGCGCCGTCTGCGGCAGCTTCGCCACACCGGAAAAATTGCGGTCGGGCATGGTCACTTCCACGAAGGCGCCGGCGCGGATAGGGATGGGCTTCGAAGGATCGTCCAACCGGGCGTGGACCTCGACACCGCCGCTGGCGGCAGAGATTTCGGCGGCGACGCGTTCGATGCGTCCGGGATAGACCAGCGGCTTGTCGCCGACGCGCCAGACCACCTCGACACGCCGGCCGACCACAGTGTCGCCGCTGGCGGCGATGCGGCCATATTCCTGGTCGGACAGGGTGAAGCGGACGTCGATCCAGTTTCGGTCGAGCAGGCTGGCCACGGGATCGTTGACGCCAAGTATCTTGCCGACCTGCGCGGAGACCTGGGTCACATAGGCGTCGTATGGCGCGTGAAGCACCGTGTCCCTGAGATTGCGCTCGGCCTGGCGCACGCGCCAGTCGAACTGGGCGATGAGGGCGCGCTGCTGATCGGCACGGGCCTTCTGGACATCGAGATTGCTCCGGCGCAGCTCCATGCCCTGGCGACGTTCCGAGACGATCATGCGGCGGTCGTCGGCGGCCTTTTCCGACACCGTTCCCTTGCTCACCAGCGGCACGGCGCGCTCAAGGTCGCGCTCGGCGATGGCAAGCTGCTCCCTGGCGCGGGTCAGTGCCAGTTCCTCGTTGGCAATGGTGGCGTCGATCTCGGCCAGCTTGGCGCGCGCCTCGGCGAGACCCGCCCGGGCCTCGTCCAGCGCGCCCTGGAAGCGGAAGGGATCGATGCGCAGCAGCACTTCGTCCTTGGCCACGACGCCGCCCTCGCGTAGCGCGGCGCCGGTCTCGATCACTTCACCGGCGACGAGGGAGCGCAGCTCGACGCGCCGGCCGGCCACGGTCTGGCCGTAAAGGGTCAGCGTGGGCTGGTGATCGGCAAATTTGACCGGCTCGGTGCGTACGGTCAGCGTGGTCGCGCGCTTCGGCCGCTGGGGCACTTCCGGTTTGGTGGCCTTCAGGCCGCTATAGGTGGCCAGGGCGAGCAGCAGGATGAAAGCGGGTATGACGGCCTTGCCGGCAAGCCGTAGAAAGCTACGGGCCCGGGCGTAGCCGTCGCCGGCGCGCGCGCGCCAGCCCCCTTCGTCCCCGACATCGGGGGAGGGCACGGCCTTGCGGTCTTTCTGGTTTCTGCGATCAGACATGCGGCTCCGTAGCCCCGTGGTAGAGTGGATTATACGCCAGATTCGGGGGATTTCCGTCGCTCTACCCCCGTGGACAGGATCATGCGGAAGAGCGATGAAAAACGAGGTAAACCAGCCCCACGAGGTTGACGGGCAGGCCGGTTTCTGGCTTGCCTGACGGTTCGCGGTGCGTGGCCGCCCATTCTGTCCCGTCCCCTCAGGAGGATGACGCCCGTGTCCGGCGCCCGGCTGACACCCAAGGAACTGCTTGCGCGCCTGGTGGAATTCGACACCACCAGCGCCAATTCCAATCTCGACCTAGTGGACTTTGTCGAGGACTATCTCGGCGGTCATGGCATCCCGTCACAGCGCGTGCCCAGCGAGGACGGCAAAAAAGCGAGCCTTTTCGCGACCATAGGCCCCGACGGGGCTTCAGGTATCGGCCTGTCGGCGCATACGGACGTGGTGCCCGTCAAGGACCAGAAATGGTCCAGCGACCCTTTCATGCTAACCGAGCGAGAGGGCAAGCTCTACGCCCGTGGCTCGTGCGACATGAAGGGCTTCATCGCCTGCATCCTCGCCTTCGCGCCTGAATTCAAGAGGCGCAAACTCAAGACGCCCGTACATCTGCTACTCTCCTATGACGAGGAGGTCGGCTGCACCGGTTGCCGGCCGATGATCGCCCGGCTGGGCAAGGATCTGGTCCGGCCAAAGCTGGTCATCGTCGGCGAGCCGACATCCATGCGGGTCGTGGACGCGCACAAGGGCATCCATGGCTTTGTCACCGAGGTGACGGGCAAGGAGGCCCATTCCTCCATGCAGCATCTGGGTGTCAATGCCATCGCGGCGGCGGGCGAGATCCTGTGCGAGATCAACCGCATCACAGCGGAGATGCGCGACCGCGCCGACGGGCCGCGCTTCGAGCCGCCCTATACCACGGTGCAGGTGGGCGTCATCCAGGGCGGCACTGCCATGAATATCGTGCCGAAGCATTGCCGGTTGCGCTGGCAGTATCGCCCGGTGCCGGCTGCCGACCCAGAGGAAATCCCACGGCGCGTGCAGGCTTTCATCGACCGGCAGGTGCTGCCGGGCCTCAAGGCTGCCTCGCCGCTGGCCGGTGTCACGACAAGGCGGGTCAGCGACGTGCCGGCGCTGAATGCGCCCAAGGGTTCGCCAGCGGTGTCACTGGCGCTGAAGCTGGCCGAGCAGAACGAGACCTTCGCGGTTTCCTACGGCACCGAGGGCGGTCTGTTCGAGGACGCCGGCGTGCCCGCGGTTATCTGCGGTCCCGGCGACATCGCCCAGGCCCACGCGCCGGACGAATATATCGACCCGGGAGAACTCGACCGCTGCTGGCGGTTCCTGGAACGCCTCGCGGAGCATGTGGAGCAGGCCTAGTTCTTGCGGTCGAGATATTCCCTCGCCGGGAAGCTGTATTTCCGGTTGCAGAATTCGCAGGTGACGTGGATGTGGTCGCGCTCGACCATGTCCGCCAGTTCCTCGCCCGAAAAACTGCCGAGCAGGTCGCGGACGCGTTTTTCCGAGCAGCGGCAATAGGCCTCGAGCTGGCCGGCACGGAAGGCGCGCACGCCCTCCTCGTGGAACAGCCTGTAGAGCAACCGGTCGGGCGCAAGCATGGGATCGACAAGCTCCGCGTCCTCGACAGTGGCGGCGAGCGTGCGGGCACGGTTCCAGCCATCCTCGTCGGCGCGGCTGATGGCGCCGCCCTCGCGGGTCAGATGCTGGAGCAGCAGTCCACCCGCGCGCCAGGACTGGCGTCCGGTGGCGCCGTCATAGTGGCGCGCGACGGCAAGCCGAATGTATGTCGGCAACTGCTCGGACTGGCGGAAATACACATCCGCCGCCTCATTGAGGCCGCCACCCTCCAGGGGAACGATGCCTTGGTAACGCTCAGTCTCGGGGCCCTGGTCGATGGTCATGGCCAGGTGGCCGTGGCCAAGCAGCGAGCCCTGGCCCTGCCGGTCGCCGAGAGCAGCAACTTTCTCTGCGTCGAAGCGCGCATAGGCGCGCAGCTTACCTGGCGTGCGGTAGTCCGCGACGAGCAGGTCCACCGGTCCGTCGGTCACGGCCTGGAAAATGAAGGTGCCCTCGAATTTCAGCGAGGCCCCCAGCAACGCCGTGAGCACCACCGCCTCTCCCAGCAGCTTGGACACCGGTTCTGGATAGGCGTGGCGCGTCAGGATCTGGTCCACCAGCGGGCCGAGCCGGGCCAGCCGGCCGGACGCACCCGCCCGCTCCGCCTGGAACGGCAGCACCAGATCGTCGCCAGTCCCCGTGCCGGGGCTGGCTGGGGTTTCCTCGAAACGCTCCATTCAATCAATCCCGGGTTCAGAGCCGCCCAAGGCACCAGGCCAGAATGGCCTTTTGCGCATGCAGCCGGTTCTCGGCCTCGTCGAATACGACCGACTGCGGCCCGTCGATGACGCCCGCCGTCACCTCGTCGCCGCGATGCGCCGGCAGGCAATGCATGAATATGGCGTGTGGGGCGGCACTTTTCATCAGGGCTTCGTTCACCTGATAAGGCTTCAAGAGCTTGGTGCGCCGCTTCTCCTCGCCGTCGCCCATGGAAACCCAGACGTCGGTCAGGATGGCGTCGGCGCCCTTGGCTGCGGCGGCGGGATCATCGCCAAGGACAATGTTCCCGCCGGACTTGCGCGCCCATTCCAGCACCCCGGCATCGGGCCGCAGTTCGGCCGGGCAGGCCAGCCGCAGGGAGAAGCCGAAACGCACGGCGGCATGGATCCAGGAATGGGAGACATTGTTGCCGTCGCCGATCCAGGCGACGCTGCGCCCGGCGATGGGCCCCACATGCTCCTCGAAGGTCATCACATCCGCCATCACCTGGCAGGGATGGGAGTCGTCGGTCAGCCCGTTGATGACCGGTATAGCGGCGTTGCCCGCAAGTTCTGTCAGGTTGGTGTGGGGACCGGTGCGGATCATGATGATGTCAACGAAGCGCGACAGCACCTGCGCGGTGTCGGCAATGGTCTCGCCACGGCCCAGCTGCATGTCCGAGCGATTGAGCACGATTGTCTGGCCGCCGAGCTGCCGCATGGCCACGTCGAATGAAACGCGGGTGCGGGTGGACGGCTTGTCGAACAGCATGGCCAGCACCGTCGCCTCGGGGACGCGAACAGTCTTTGGCGCCGTGCGTCCAGCGGCCTTCAGCGCCACCGCTGCATCGAGCAGTGCGCGCAACTGCGCGGAGTCGAAATGATCGATGTCGAGAAAATGCCGGGGCGACATGGGATCACCGGCGCTCAGTTGACGCTGGCCGGCTTGCGCAACTTCGCGCAGGCGGCGGCAAGCTTGTCGCAGGCGAGATCGACCTCCTCATCGGTGACGATCAGCGGCGGCAGCAGCCGGATCACATTGTCCCCGGCAGGCACGGAGAGCAGATGCTCGGCGATCAGCGCCTTCACCACGTCGGCATTGAGCGGACGCACCTTGAGACCGATAAGCAGGCCCTCGCCCCGCACCTCCTCGATGATGTCGGCGTTGCCGTCGCGGATGGCGGCGAGCTTCTGCTTCAGCCGCAGGGCGCATTTGCGCACGCGATCGAGGAAGGCGGGATCGGAAATCACGTCGAGAGTGGCGCTCGCCACCGCCATGGCCAGCGGATTGCCGCCAAACGTGGATCCGTGAGTGCCTGCGGTCATGCCCTTCGCCGCTTCGTCGGTGGCAAGGCAGGCGCCCAGGGGAAAGCCGCCGGCGATGCCCTTGGCCACCGCCATGATGTCGGGGGTCACGCCCGACCATTCGTAGGCGAAAAGTTTGCCGGTGCGGCCCATGCCGGTCTGCACCTCGTCGAAGATCAGCAGCAGTCCCTTCTGGTCGCACAGGTCACGCAGGGCGCGCAGGAATGCGGGTTCGGCTAGGCGCACCCCGCCCTCCCCCTGTATCGGCTCGATCATGATGGCCGCCGTGGCGTCGCCGATGGCGGCCTTGACCGCATCGAGGTCGCCGAGCGGCACCTGGTCG
>JAYZVT010000109.1:0-2556 GCA_036155355.1 Pseudomonadota bacterium | reverse complement strand
TCCAGCACCAGCGCCTGCTGGGTCTGGTGAACGGTGAATAGCGTTAGATAGGCGCCGATGAAGGCGATGCCGAGGATGACGATGAGTGTGCCGATGATGCTCTTTTTCATGTGTGTCGCCTCACTCGGACTTCTGCTTCATCAACTCGTTGAGCGGCAGGTAGGGCACAACGCCCGATCCCCCCCCCTTCTCGTCGATGATGATCTTGTCCATGCCGCCAAAGACGCGCTCCATGGTCTCCAGGAACATGCGCTTGCGGGTGACGTCTGGCGCCTTCTTGTATTCCTCGTAGATGGAGAGAAAGCGGGCCGCCTGGCCTTCAGCCTCTGCGATGGTCTGCTCCTTGTAGGCCTGCGCGCCCTGGAGGATGCGCTCCGCCTCGCCTCGCGCCTCGGGAATGACCCGGTTGGCGTAGGCGTCGGCTTCATTTTGGATACGCTCCTGGTCGGCGCGCGCCGCCTGCACGTCGCGGAAGGCGTCGATCACCTGCGCCGGCGGATCGACCTTCTGCATCTGCACCTGCGTGATCTGGATACCCGCCTTGTACTCGTCCAGCGTTTTCTGGATCAGCGCTTGCACTGCGGTCTCGGTCTTGGCGCGCGCTTGCGTGAGAATGGGCTGGATCAGACTCTGACCAACCACTTCGCGCATGGCGCTTTCAGCGACCGCCTTTACCGTGGATTGCGGGTTCTGGATGTTGAACAGGTAGTCGGATGCATTCTTGATGCGCCAGAACACGACGAAGTCCACATCAACGATGTTCTCGTCGCCGGTGAGCATGAGGCTTTCCTCGGCGACGTCCCGGGCCGCGTTGGTGACCACGCGCCCGTCAACCGTGCCGCGCAGGCCGACCTCGATGCGGTTCACGCGCGTCACGCTGGGCAGATAGACGGCCTCGACCGGATAAGGCCATCGGAAGTTCAGGCCCGGCGGCAACTGGCGCACATATTCGCCGAAGCGCAGTACCACGCCCAGTTCGTCCGGATTGACCCTGACGGTAAACCCGAAGAAGCCGATAACGGCGATGGCCACCATCGCCGCCAGCCCGAGCACCGGCCCGCCGATGCGGCCGCCGGGCGGCAACGCCTGCTTCAGCCGGTCCTGGCCGCGGCGCAGGATTTCTTCCAGATCCGGCGGGTTCGGGCCGCCGCCGCCGGTCGGCCGCTGGCCCCATGGACCGCCGCCGCCGCTTTTCCAGCCACCGCCGCCCCCGCTTTGATTGCTCCAAGGCATTTCGTCGTTCCTTTGATGAATTTGGCCCGCGCCCCGCCGCGCCGCCCTGTCCCGTCGGGACCGCGGCTGACCCGGCAAACTCGCCGTTTCCCGGCACTTCCGGGGCTGCGTAAGTCGAGTGGGTTATAGGACACTCCCCCCGGCCATGCAACGCAACCCGCGAAACTGTGACCGGGGCCGCAAGGCAGCCCTAATAGGTGATGACCGAGCGTATCGACTTGCCTTCATGCATCAGGTCGAAGGCGTCGTTTATCTTGTCCAGGGGCATGGTATGGGTGATGAGATCGTCGATGTTGATCTTCCCGTCCATGTACCAGTCCACGATCTTCGGCACATCCGTCCGCCCCTTCGCGCCGCCGAAGGCCGTTCCCCGCCAATTGCGCCCGGTGACAAGCTGGAACGGACGGGTGCGGATTTCCGCGCCTGCCGGAGCAACGCCGATGATGATGCTCGTGCCCCAGCCCTTGTGGCAGCACTCCAGCGCCTGGCGCATGACATCCACATTGCCGATACACTCGAAGGAATAGTCCGCGCCCCCCTTCGTCAGATCGACCAGATAGGGAACGAGATCACCCTTCACCTCCTTCGGGTTGACGAAGTGACTCATGCCGAATTTTTCCGCGATTGCCTTGCGGGCCGGATTCAGATCGACCCCCACGATCATGTCGGCGCCCGCGATGCGCGCACCCTGGATAACGTTGAGCCCAATGCCGCCAAGGCCGAACACGATTACATTGTCGCCGGGTTGCACCTTTGCCGTGTTGATGACCGCGCCGATGCCGGTGGTGACACCGCAGCCGATGTAGCAGACCTTGTCGAAGGGTGCGTCCTCGCGGATCTTCGCCAGCGCGATTTCGGGAACGATGGTGAAGTTGGAGAAGGTGGACGTTCCCATATAGTGGAACAGCTGCTGCTTGCCGGCGCTGAAGCGGCTGCTGCCGTCCGGCATCAGGCCCTGTCCCTGGGTGACGCGTATCTTCTGGCACAGATTGGTCTTGCCGCTGGTGCAGTAGTCGCATTCGCGGCATTCGGGCGTGTAGAGGGGGATGACGTGATCGCCCTTCTTCAGACTGTTGACGCCCTTGCCGACCTCGACCACCAAGCCTGCGCCTTCATGTCCGAGAATGGCGGGGAAAAGCCCTTCGGAATCGGCCCCGGACAGGGTGTAGGCGTCGGTATGACAGACGCCCGTCGCCTTGATCTCGACCAGCACCTCGCCTTCCCTGGGACCGCCTATTTCCACATCGACAATTTCAAGCGGCTTGCCGGCCTCGAACGCAACAGCGGCCCGTGACTTCATGAACTCCTCCCCTGCACTCCGGC
>JAYZVT010000108.1:0-6484 GCA_036155355.1 Pseudomonadota bacterium | reverse complement strand
CCAGGATTCGGTCACGTCCCTGCCGCTGGATCGTCGGTTCGGTGGTGCCGAAGGCGTCGATGCGCCGCCGCACGGTCTCGATGGAAGATTCGATGGCGGAGCTGATACGGTTGGCAAGACCCGGCTCGGTGACCTTGAGGCGGATCGCGCCGCCATCCTCTGATGTCAAGTCGATGTCGCGCCCCGAGACTCCCGTGAACAGATTGCTGCTGAGCGGCGCCGACAGTTCGCGCAGCCGCTTCAGCGCCTTCTCCACATCGCCCGTCTCGCGTATCTGCACCACCACGGAGCGGTCGCCCGCGGAGGACTGCAACCCCACATAGCCGATCTTTTCGTCGCGCAGTGCATCGCGCACATCGCCGCGCAGGTTCTTCAGCCAGTCGGCGAGAAGCTCCTTCTCGTCCATCTGGTAGAGCAGATGCGCGCCACCCTGGAGATCAAGGCCGAGATTGATCTGCTTGTGCGGAACCCAGTTTGGCAGCCCGGCAAGCCGCGACGCGGGCACCAGATTGGGCAGCGCCAGCAGCAGCCCGCCAATGGAAATGACGAGCACCAGGATCACCTTCCATTTGGCGAAATGCAGCATAGTGGGCGGGGTCCTGAATCTGTTTGAGCGTGGATTGCCGGGCGATGGCCGTCGGTCTGCAAGCGGGAAGCGGTCAGCTCTTTGCCGCCTCGACCGGCACCCCCTTGGAGCGGACCTCCGCGAGCGTCGTGCGCAGGACCCGGACCTTCACGCCCTGAGCGATCTCCACCTGCAACTCCTGGTCATCCACCTTGATGACCTTGCCGATCAGCCCGCCGCTGGTCACCACCGTATCGCCCCTGCGCACGCCTGCAACCATCTCCCGGTGCTCCTTCATCCGCCTCTGCTGGGGCCGGATGATGAGGAAGTACATGATGACGAAAATCATCACAAAGGGCAGGATGGAAACAAGGAAATCCGGGCTTCCGGAGCCCGATTGCGCATAGGCCGGAGTAATGAACATGTCCTCTTCCCCAAAATGGCTGATGTGACAGGGGCCGCTCCGCCCCGCCGCGCCCTGGCGCAGGTCGCGGCGACTATAGTCGGCTCGCAAGCCAATGCAACTGCCAGCCGCCGCGGCCATAAGCGACCCGTTCACTTTATCGAACCCGCCTGATCTACTTTCGCCGCCGGTTGGGTTATGAATGCCCCAGACCCTTGCCGAGACCGTCAGAGCGCCCATCGATGCCCAGGAAGAAGACCAGCTCCAGCCAGGACGGCCCGCTGAACCGAATCGCCGAGGCACTGGAGCGGCTGGCCCCGCCCCCTGCCGCCACAGCCGATTTCAACGCCGCCAGCGCCTTCGTCTGGCAGACCGACCCCGAGGCCTTTCTCCCTGTCGCCAAGGTCAACCGCATCCCGCTCAAGCTACTCAAGGGCATCGACCGCATGTGCGACATCCTGCTGTCCAATACGGAGCGATTCGCCAGGGGCCTGCCTGCCAACAACGCCCTCCTGTGGGGCGCGCGCGGCATGGGCAAGAGTTCACTGGTCAAGGCCGTCCACGCCGAGGTGGAAAGCTCGACGTCCTCGGGAAAGGCGCGCAAGGGCAAGCCCGGTCTGAAACTCATCGAGATCCACAGGGAGGACATCGCCTCCCTGCCCCGCTGCCTCTCCCACATGCGCGGCTCGAAGCACCGCTTCATCGTCTTCTGCGACGATCTCTCCTTCGACGGCGACGACACGTCCTACAAGTCGCTGAAGGCGGTGCTCGAAGGCGGCATCGAGGGACGGCCGGCCAATGTCATCTTCTACGCCACCTCTAACCGGCGTCACCTGCTGCCCCGCCACATGATGGAGAACGAGCGCTCCACCGCCATCAATCCCTCGGAGTCGGTCGAGGAGAAGGTGTCGCTGTCGGACCGCTTCGGCCTGTGGATCGGATTCCACAACTGCAGCCAGGACGAATATCTGGAGATGGTCCGTGCCTACGCCGCGCATTTTGGGCTGAAGCTGCCAGCCGACAAGCTCGAGGCCGAGGCGCTGGAATGGAGCACGACGCGCGGCTCCCGGTCCGGGCGCGTCGCCTGGCAATATATCCAGGACCTCGCCGGACGGCAGGGCAAGGAACTCAAGCTGTAAGCCGGAATCGCGCCTAGCTGTTGCTGGCGAGGAACTTCGTCGGGTCCACCGGCTTCGAGCCCTTGCGCAGCTCGAAGTGAAGCTGCGGCTGCGATACCGAGCCTGACTTGCCCGCCTTGGCGATGACCTGACCGCGCTGCACGGTATCGCCGCGCTTGACCATCAGTTCCTCGTTGTGGGCATAGGCCGACACCCAGTTGTTGGCGTGCCGGATCAGTACCAGGTTGCCATAGCCCTGCAGCTCATTCCCAGCATAGGCGACGACGCCATTCTCGGCCGCCTTGACCGAGGTGCCAGCGGGAACCGCCAGGTTGATGCCGTCATTGTGCTTGCCGTTGTCGCCCGGTCCGAAGCCCGCGATGATGCGCCCGCGCACTGGCCAGCGGAACTCGTTGCCGGTCATCGGCTCGGGTCCCGGCAGGCTTGCCGAGGACGGCTTCTCGTCCTTGTCGGGTTTTGCGTTCGGCAGCGGCATGTCCGGCGTGGCGTTGGCCACCTTCACCGGCTCCTTCTCTTCCGCCTTGGCGGAAGCCGTGCCATCCGGCAGCTTCAGTTCCTGGCCAAGCTGGAGCGTCTCGGTGACGCGCATGTCGTTGACCCGCGCAATCTCCTTGTAGTCCTCGATGTCGTATTTCTTGGCGATGGTGTAGAAGGAGTCGCCGCTCTGGACCACGTGGGTCCGCGCGCGCGAAGCGCCCGATGCGCGTGCGGTCGCCACTGGCGCCGCTCCCGTCACCGGAATCTTGATTGTCTGGCCGTCACGCAGGCGGGTCGATTCCATGTTGTTCGCCTTCATGATCGCGTCAACCGACGAGTCGTTGGCGATGGCGATGCTGGACAGCGTGTCCCCGCGCTTGATGACATAATCCTTGGTCTTTGGCGGCGGGGGCGAGGCCACGCGCTCAGGCGCGGGTGCGGCCGGACGCGGTGCCGCCTGCGGCAGCGGCTGGGCCGCGGCCACCCGCGGACCGGCCGGCGGTGGCGAATAGGATTGCACCGCCGGCGGCGTGTAGCTCTGCGGCGCGGCGCCCGTGGGCGGCGGCAGATCCGAGCGGGAAACACTCGAGGGCCGGCCGTAGCCCGAATAGCTGGATTCAGTGGACCCCGTGCCCAGCGACTCCGCTGGCCTCAGCGAGGACGTGGTCAGGGCGCCACTTTCGCCGCCCGAGCCGGAATCGCGCGCGAACATGGGATAGTCGAAGCGCGACACATTGGCGCTGCACCCCCCGAGCACGAGCAGCAGCGCCGCCAGCGCAGCCCTCGCCGCGGTGCCCGCAGAAATGCCGACATCCGATTCGCAGACCTGACCCGTCATGTGACTCACCCTTCCGTCTGGAATGAGTAAAGCGTCCACCCCGTAAACAAGGTGTTAACGGACAGGCATTTGCGTAAATGGATTCTGTCCGCCGGGCAACGCGCACGGCGGCGGACGGGGCTGGAAATACGGATACGCGGATACTGGCTACTGGTTGCCGAGGCGCTGGCCGCTCGGCGGCGCGCCGGAGGACGACGCATTGCGCGCGGCGTCTTCCTGGGGCGAATTCTTGAGGAGTCCGAAAGACGGGAAGTCGAAATTGGTCAGGTTGCCGGCGCTGCAGCCCGCAAGGCTGAACGACAGTCCGCCGATCAGAGACACGGCGATGACCTTGCGCCGCACCGACGCGCTTGACGCTGCGCGAAGCAACGAAACCGACATACCGAACTACCCTTTCTCCCGGAGGAGATGTTGGGCCGAAGGTGTAAAAAGAACCTTAACCGCCGCTCATAATGATTCATGACAAGGGAATGCGGCGGCAATGGATCGATTTCTGGGCCGTTGTCGCCAGATTTCCGCCGCCGTCGCGGCGCGAGAACGTCGCGTCAGCGCTTCACCCGGCCCTTGACCATCGGCACGAAGCGCACCGGCAGCAGCTGCTTCTTCTCGTAGCCGGTTTCGGTCCGGTCGATTCGCGTCAGATACTGGGTGTCCCTGGATTCCCCCAGCGGCAGGATCATGCGCCCGCCCACCTTCAACTGGTCGAGCAGCGCCTTGGGCGGCTCCGGAGCCGCCGCGGTGACGATGATGCGGTCGAAGGGCGCCTGCGGCGGCCAGCCAAGCCAGCCGTCGCCGATGATCGTGGTGACGTTGGAGATGCCCAGCTCGGAAAGCCGCCTCTCCGCCAGCTTCTGCAATTCGCGGTAGCGCTCGATGGTGTAGACCCGCAGGCACAGATAGGACAGCACCGCGGCCTGGTAGCCCGAGCCGGTGCCGATCTCCAGTACCTTGTCCCGGGGCCCGGGCTCAAGCTGCTCCGACATATAGGCGACGATATAGGGCTGCGAGATGGTCTGGCCACACTCGATCGGCAGCGCGCTGTCGTCATAGGCGCTTTCGACAAAGGCCGGATCGACGAACTTCTCGCGCGGCACAAGCTCCATGGCCCGCAACACCCGCGTGTCGCGTATGCCGCGCTTTCGAAGCTGCATGATCAGCCCGATCCGGTTCACGGAACTGGACATCGGACCCCGTTATAAACCTGCCCCGTATCACCCTCTATTATCGGACGATTCTGGACGGTTTGTCTGTTAGTCCAACAGCCCGTCCAGCTTGCCCCCGGCAAACGTCCCCGCCAGTGTGTCGAGCGCGCTGCCATGGGTCAAATTCAGGTTGAGCGGCGTCACGCTGATGCGCCCGTCATAGACCGCCCACAGATCGGTCCCCTCGGGCGGATTGGACCTGCGCCGGGAAAAGCCGAACCAGTAATAGGGGTTGCCGCGCGTATCCATGCGGTCCTCGACCCGCAGCAGGTCCTGGTCGCGGCGCCCCTGCTGGGTGATCGCCACGCCCTTCACCCTGTCGGGCGTGCGGTCGGGGAAGTTGATATTGAGCACCACGCCCTCCGGCCAGCCCGTCTCCAGCAGTTTGCGGATCAGCCGCGCGCCGAGCTTCATCGGCGTCTCCCAGTGGATATTGCGGTCGCCTTCCGGGTCGTCGTCGAGCTTGTAGGCGAGGCTGAGCGCGATGGAGCGCACCCCCAGCAGCGTCCCTTCCATGGCGCCCGCGACCGTGCCCGAATAGGTCACGTCGTCGGCCATGTTCTGGCCCCGGTTCACGCCCGACAGCACCAGCGCCGGCGGCGACTCCGGCATGAGGTGGCGCACGGCCATGATGACGCAATCGGTCGGCGTCCCCTTCACCGCATAGACCTTGTCCTTCAGCTTCCTCAGCCGCAAGGGCTCGTGCAGCGTCAGCGAATGGGATGCGCCCGACTGGTCCGTCTCCGGCGCGACGATCCATACGTCGTCCGACAGCTCGCCCGCGATCTGCTGCAGCACGTCGAGGCCGGGCGCCTCGATCCCGTCGTCGTTGGTGAGAAGAATGCGCATGGCGCGCGCTATCCGGCCTTGATGAGGTCGAGGCCGCCCATATAGGGCTGAAGCGTCTTCGGGATTTTCACGCTGCCGTCCTGCTGCTGGAAATTCTCCAGGATGGCGATCATGGTCCGTCCGACCGCCAGTCCCGAGCCGTTCAGCGTATGGACAAAACGGATGTCCTTCGGCTTGTCGTTGGGCCGATAGCGCGCATCCATGCGCCGCGCCTGGAAGTCGCCGCAGACCGAGCAGGAGGAAATCTCCCGGTAGGTGTCCTGCCCCGGCAGCCACACCTCGATGTCATGGGTCTTGCGCGCGCCGAAGCCCATGTCGCCGGTCGAGAGCACCATGGTGCGGTAAGGCAATTCCAGCCGCTTAAGCACTTCTTCAGCGCATTCCGTCATGCGGTCCAGCTCTTCGAGCGATTGCTCCGGCGTGGTGATGGAAACCAACTCCACTTTCGAGAACTGGTGCTGGCGGATCATGCCTCGCGTATCCTTGCCCGCCGCACCCGCTTCCGCGCGGAAGCACGGCGTCCAGGCCGTGACGCGCATGGGCAGCTCGCTTTCAGCAACGATGGACTCCCTCACCAGGTTGGTCAGCGGCACTTCGGCGGTGGGGATGAGCCAGAGGCGGCTCATCTGTTCTGCTAACTCATAACCTTCGCGATTCAGCCTAACAGGAGTTTCAATTGCCCCATCAGCTCTTGTCCGTGGAGGACCCGCTTGCTCCCAATGACGATCTTCAAGGTTCTTATCAATAAATTCGTACCAATCATTGTAACTCACGTATTTGCGCGTTGAGAAAAGGTCCTCTTTGAACTTCGGCAGTTGCCCCGTGCCCTCAAGCGCCTCGTCGCGCACCAGCGCCGGCGGCAGCACCTCGGTGTAGCCGAACTCGCCTGTATGCAGATCGAGCATGAAGCTGGCGATGGCCCGCTCCAGCCGCGCCAGCGCGCCTGTGAGGATGACGTTGGGGGCGGGGGAGATCGTATCAGACGAGGCGTAGTGCAGCAGGCCGTGCGCC
>JAYZVT010000107.1:0-7115 GCA_036155355.1 Pseudomonadota bacterium | reverse complement strand
CGACGTCGAGGATGCCATCGTCAACCGTGGCCTTGTCGTCGATCACAACGGCAAGATCGGCGCCATGCTGGAGCGCACCGCCAAGGACACCGGCAGTGCCGGCTCGCCCTATGCGGACGCGCAGTATTTTGTCTTCTGCTCGGCCAGCCTGTCGGCAAGGATGATGGCCGCGGACCCACGCAACATCGGCTATTGCCCCTACATCGTCTTTGTCTATGAGCTGAAATCAGCGCCGGGCACCGTGCAGGTCGGCTACCGCGAGCTGAAGGAGACCGGCTCGGACGCCTCCGGTGCGGCGATCGCGGCCATCAACAAGATGCTGGACGAGCTTGTCCGCGGGGCTGTGAAGTAGCGGGAAGCGATGGGCCGGCCGGCCTCGCGCCGGTCAGGCAGCGCCTCACCCGGGCAGGCCCGCAGGGGCCTACAATGTGCCCATATTCGTCTGCGCGATCATGAGCTAAAAGGTTGCGTTCCCGCCTGTTCACGGCATTGCCGTGATGCCTGCGCACCCGTTCCAACCGCCTCCGGGCGGCCAAGCCATGGAGCTCCCGTTGAGCATTGGACCCGACATTGACCCCACGGCCATTGAGGCCCGCCTCTGGACACAGATTCTCAACAAATACAGGGAGCCGAGCCATCTGCGCGGCTTCGCCGAACTCGCCGTTACCGCGCTGCCCCTGGCGGGTTTGTGGGCGCTCGCATGGCTCGCCTACGCTCATGGCTATTGGTGGGCGGCGCTGCTGATCGCCACACTCGCCGCCGGCTTCATGTTGCGGCTGTTCATCATTCAGCACGATTGCGGCCATGGGTCGTTCTTCCCGCACAAGCGGCTGAATGACTGGGTTGGGCGCGTGCTCGGCATATTCACCCTGACGCCCTACGATTTCTGGCGGCGCACCCATGCCATCCATCACGCCACGTCCGGCAATCTCGACCGGCGGGGCACCGGCGACATCGACACTTTCACCGTGCGCGAGTATCTTGCGCTGTCGCGCTTTGGACGCCTGAAATACCGGCTATACCGCAATCCCGTGGTGCTGTTCGTCATTGGCCCCACATTTCATTTCGCCGTCAAACACAGACTGCCCTTCGGCCTGATGCGCAACGGCTGGGAGCCCTGGATCAGCACCATGGCCACCAATGTGGGCATTGCCATATTCGCCACGGGCGCCGTCTGGCTGATGGGTCTCAAGGGATTCCTGATCGTCCACGCGCCGGTCGTCATGGGCGCGGCCTCAATCGGCGTCTGGCTCTTCTTCGTGCAGCATCAATTCGAGAGCACCGCCTGGAGTGACGGACAGAACTGGAACCTGCACGAAACCGCGCTGCATGGATCGTCGCATTACGACTTGCCGGGTCCCTTGCGGTGGTTCACCGGGAACATCGGCATCCATCACGTGCACCATCTGCACAGCCGCATACCCTTCTACCGGCTGCCGCAAGTCATTCGCGACTATCCGCAACTCGGAGAAGTCGGCCGCCTCACTCTGCTTGAGAGCCTGCGCTGCGCCCGCCTTGTGCTTTGGGATGAAGACAGGCAGCGCCTGGTTACATTCAAGGACGCCGTACAGCCTGACCGCCCACCCGCGGCTAGCGCTGGGAAATCTTGATCTCGGACGGCTCGCCCGGCAGCGGCTTCTCGGTGATCCAGATCACCGTGTTGTCTTTGCCCCACTTCACCACAAGATCGAACAGCACCGCCGCGTTCTTCGGGTCTAGCCGCACGCAGCCATGCGAGGCCGGCCGCCCGAGGCGGGCGACTGCCGTGGTGCCGTGCACGGCCCAGTGGCTGTCATAGAACACCGCGAAGGGCATCGGTGCGTTGCCGAACAGCCGCGAGCGATGGTTACGGCTGAGGAAATAGGGGCGGAAGGTGCCGGTGCGCGTCCATCCGCTGTGCAGCCCGGAGGAAATCTTCCACACGTGCTTCTTCTCGCCGTCAACATAGAGATGCAGCCGCTGCTCCGACAGGACGATATGCGCCAGCACGTCGGCCATCGCCGGCTTCGGCGCAAGCGCTGCTGTGACAAGGAAAATAACCGCGAATAATCGCTGCATGCGTCCGGTCCCCCTTTGGACGTTAGCGGCCTGTGATGTGGCGGCTGCGCCCCCCGGGAATCGCCACGGACGGGACTATAGCCCGCGCCCACCATCAGGAAAACACGTGGAGGTTAAGAAATCCGCGCTGTTGCGGATATCGCACGCCGCGCTCGCCACTCCGGTCCAGGGGAGTGGCGCCGCGGCGTGCGCTTCGACCGCGGACTTCCAGGAGGGTGACCCGCGGACGTTGTGGTTTGGGCCTACTGGGCCGTGATGACCGCCATCACCAGCTTGCCGTCAACCTTCACCGGGCCGTCTTCCTTGGCGCCAAGGGTGTACTCGAAAATGCCGGTCTTGTTGCCGCCGGCCTCGCCATGCAGCATCAGCATCAGCATGTCGCCCTTTTTCACAGTCTCCGTGAGAATGGCGGTGACGTCGGTGTTGGTGCCCTTCTTCAACGGCGCGTGGCCGACCACGGGGCCGGGCTTGTGATCGGCATTGGTGCGATGCACCACCAGCCATCCGTTGTCGTTGGCCGTGATCTGCGAGGCCGTGACCGTGCCGCCAGACACGTCCTGGTCGCTGCCCTTCACCGAAAGGTCGCCCGCGAATGCGGGGAGGGCCACGACCATGGCGCCGGCGATGCAGATACTGGAAATCGTCTTCTTCATGAGGGGACTCCGTTCCTGTCCGTTTCGTTTCCTTCGGGCATGACGCCCGCCGGACGGCGGGAATGCTTTGGCCGGCCGCTGTTTACTGCACCGCCGTCCGGTTCCTCCGGCCTGCCAGGGCCCTTTGATCGGGCCTTGGCGCAGATACGGCGCGGTACCGCGAAGGTTTCAGGGTCGAGGGAAAAATTTTCCGGAACCGCCGGGTCCGGTCAAAGCCGGGTGGGCAGCAGCTTGCCGTGGATGGCGGGGCCGGTCGGTTGGCCCGTGGGAGAGCCGCCTTCCGGCTCCACGCTGATGCCGAACAGCGCCGCCTTCAGCACTTGCGGATCGATGTCCGGCAAATGCTTGCGGGTGGGCGAACTGATCGCCTCCAGCAGCCCCAGTGATTTCGGGGCCGGTCCGATGGCATCGGCCTTGATCCACAGCTGATATGTCTTGCCTGGCTGGGGATCCGCGGCCACCGGCCGGATGACCAGTTCGCGGGTCTCCAGATCGATCGACAGCAGGAACGCCGGCTGCCTGTCATCTTTTTGAAAAACGGCGACAAAGCGCCGCTCGTCGGAGGGCCGTGTCGTCTGGCCAAACACCATCAGCGCCGCAAGGACCGCCGCGCTGGCGAACCCCGTGATGGCCGCCGCGCGCCAGCGCACGATGCGTTTTTGCAGCGCCCGTGGGTCGAAATTCTCGTTCGCTGCCACCAGCCGGGGAGCCGCCTTTCCGGCGATACGCCTGCGGATGTCGTCGAACAGGTCGGCGCGGGGCACGGCCTCGCCTGCGTGGGCCGTCAGCGGCGTAAGCCGGCGCTCCCAGGCCCTGATCGCCGCATCGAGCGCGGGCTCGTTCTCGCGGCGCGCATTCAGTTCTGCTCGCTCGCGCGGGTCCAGCGTGCCCAGCACAAATTCGGCGGCCACCATGTCGATGTCGTCGCTTGACGTCATGACTCCAGACAGTCCTTCAGTTGCTTCAGGCTGCGGTGCAGCCAGCTCTTGATCGTGCCGACAGGCTGCCCGAAGCGCTCCGCCAGTTCCTGCCGCGTCAGGCCCTGCAGATAGGCGAGCCTGACGGCTGTTCCACGCTGCCCGTCGAGGCCGCCAAGACAATCTTCCAGCCGGCGCAGATCGTCGTCCATCTCCATGCGCTCCAGGGCCGAAGGGCTGCCGTCGGCGACCTCTTCCGCCGCGTCCGCCTCATCTGCCGTTCGCGGCGTCCGCCG
Organism: Pseudomonadota bacterium; assembly: GCA_036155355.1. Classification (GTDB taxonomy): domain Bacteria; phylum Pseudomonadota; class Alphaproteobacteria; order Rhizobiales; family Methyloligellaceae; genus JAYZVT01. The sequence goes on along the minus strand of JAYZVT010000107.1, from coordinate 3,191 downwards.
CCTGGCCTCGTCCAGGGCCCTGTTCCTGGCGATCACCGCCAACCAGGTGATCGGCGAGGCCCGGCCCGCCTCGAAGTCTCCGGCGCGTTCCCAGATGCGGATATATACCTCCTGAAGCACTTCTACAGCCAGTTCCCGGCGCCGCAAGATACGCAGGACTATGCCGAAAAGTTTCAAATGCGTGGCGGAATACAGCCTGGCGAAGGCGTCCTCGTCGCCCCTGGCGGTGCGCGCGAGCAGTCGATTGAGTTCTGCAGGCGTGGTCAGCATTCGCAAGCACCTGGCTGTTTCCAGTGAGCCTTCCGGCCATTATTTGCGGGCCTCCGCCCGCTTTGTCCATCTGCTTCTCGCCGGCTCTGCGGGAGTGTCAATCCGCGCCGTGTTCCTTGCCCGGCTCGGCCAGTTCGGTCGCGTCCTTGGAGAACATCTCCTCCAGCTCTTCGGTATATTTCAGCGCCCGCTCCTGCAGCTTCTTCAAGTCCTTATAGTGGTCGAAATCCTCAAGCAGGCGCCTCTCGTCCAGCTCGCGGAATCGCTCCACCGTATGCTCCACGTCTTCATGCGCGATACCGAGGCCGAGCAGGACTTCCCGTGTCAGGTCGAGCGACGAAAGGAACGTCTCGCGCCGGATCGTCTCCACCCCCAGCGCCATGAGCCGGTGAACGTGGTTGCGGTTTCGCGCCCGCGCGTAGATTGGCACGTTGGGAAAATTCCGGCGCACGACCTCAGCCGTTTTCAGCGATCCCTCCACATTGTCCATGGCCAGCACGAAGGCTCGCGCCTTGCCGGTCTGTGCCGCGCGCAGGATCGGCAGGCGCGAAGGGTCGCCATAGTAGGCCTTGGCGCCGAAGCGGGCGACGAAGTCCACTTGCGCGGCGGAATCGTCCAGCGCGGTAAATGGAATGCCGCGTGCCCGCAATACGCGCGCCACGATCTGACCGAATCGTCCGAAGCCGGCGATGACCACGTGGCCCTGCTCCTCGGGCATCTTGTCGAAGGGTCGCGATCCGTCGCCGGCCTTTGACGACAGCATGTCGTCGACCAGCAGCAGCACCGGCGTCGCCAGCATCGACATGGTGACCACGACGCTCAGCAGTTGTGCGAGATCGCGTCCAATCACATTGGCGCCGACCGCGGCGGCGAACAGCACGAATGCGAACTCGCCGCCTTGCGACACCGCCAGCGCCAGGCGGCGCGCGGAGCGGCCGTCCATGTCGTTCCAGCGGCCAAGCGCGTAGAGGACGACGGCCTTCGTCACCAGCAGTCCGGCCACGAGCGCAAGGATCAGGCCGAGCGTCTCCGTCAGCAGGTGCAGGTTCAGCGCCATCCCGACGGCTGTAAAGAAAAGCCCGATCAGCAGTCCCTCGAAAGGCGCGATGTCGGCTTCGATCTGGTGACTGTAGGGCGAATCCGCCAACAGCGCGCCGGCAAGGAATGTGCCCAGCGCGACCGACAGGCCCGCTTCCTCCATGATCAGCGCAACGCAGACGACCGTGAGCAATGCGCTCGCGGTCATCGCCTCGCGCACGCCCGTGGAGGCGACGAGCCGGTACAGCTTCGACAGTGCATAGCGGCCGACAACCACGACGAGTGCGACCGCGCCAACGGCCTTGCCCGCTGCCGCCAGCGACAGGCCGCCCTCGTCGACGCCCGAGCCGAGCAACGGCACGATGGCGATGAGCGGTATGGCGGCCAGGTCCTGGAACAGCAGCACCGAGAACGCGGCACGCCCGTGCCGCGTGGTCAGTTCGCCCTTCTCCTCCAGCACCTGCAGCACGAACGCGGTTGATGACAAGGCCAGCGCCAGCCCGATGAACAGTGCGGTCGTCCATCCGATGCCGAGCGCCCATGCGGCCAGCGGCACCAGTGCCGCCGCCGTGGCCAGCACCTGCGCCGCGCCCAGCCCGAAGATAGAGCCGCGCATGGTCCACAGGCGCTTGGGCTTCAGCTCCAGTCCGATCAGGAACAGCAGCAGCGCCACGCCATATTCGGCGAAATGCAGGATGCCCTCGACTTCGTAGACCGCATAAACGAAGCCAAGTCCGTAAGGGCCGATCAGCATTCCCGCCGCTAGGTAGCCGAGCACGGAACTGATGTTCAGCTTCTTGGCGAGGGGCGCGGCGATGGCCGCAGCCGCCAGGAATACCGCCGCCTGGATGAGAAAATTGCCAGTCATGTCAGGTCTGTAGTCATGTCCGACCTGTATAGGCGGTGGCCGCGGGTCGCGAAACGGATTTGTACGCGGCCTCGCGCGGCAGGCTATCCGCGCATCAGACCGGCCCGACCCGTGTCGCCAGTTTCAGTTTCGTCAGCTCTTCCGGGGTGAACACGTAGAGCCGTTCCTTCGGCGTGGTCATGGCGTGTATCCACACCTTGGGATCCACGTCCATCTCGATCAGGAACTGCTGGCACCTGGCGGAGATGTCCTGCGCCGCCGCCATTCCTTCCTGCAGCGTGCCCACCGTGCTGTCGAGCGTGTAGATGCGATGCACGCCGATCCAGGCCTTGTCGCCTGCCAGCCGCTTCTCTCCGCCCGCGAAGACGAGGGGGCAGGATGACGCGCAATAGCCGTTGCTGGCGACGGACGTGGTCAGCTTGGCCTTGCGGATCGCCCGCGCCATGGCGAGCGCGTCTGGCACCGAGCCGCCCGGCGAATGCAGCACGATCTCGCGCAGCTTCTCTCGGTTCTGCTCAAGAAACCGCTCGAAGGCCTTGCCGGTGCCCGGCTTGATGAGGCCGACGGCGCTGGCGCGCCCCGTTTCGCCCAGCCGGAATTCCATGCCCTCCCGCAGCAGCTTGGCCGAGGGCGGCGAGGCGAAGCCGGGCATGGAGGGCCGCCCGCCGCCGCCCGGCGCTACCGGCATGGTGCGCGGCAGGTAGGGCCGCAGGTTGTCGTCTTTCTTGGGCCGTTCCATCTCCAGCGGCTCGGTGCGTTGCTCCAGCACTGTGAGATCGTCGTCTCGCTGGACGAGATCGCTGAAATCGAGCCCTACGAGAATGATGGTGAAGGTGAGCAGGCCGGCGAACAGGCCGCGCAGCACTGATCCTTCCGGAATGGCGTCGACCATTCCCTCCAGCCTGCCCGGCTTGTCCTCATTGGCGAACATGGTGCTAGCGTCGGGTGCGCGCGGAAGGCAGCGACTCGATGCGGCGCGGGCCATCGGCGTCCTCGGGACCGGTTTCGCGCGCGC
>JAYZVT010000106.1:0-3407 GCA_036155355.1 Pseudomonadota bacterium | reverse complement strand
AGGACTGGATCCCGGATCGCGCGGCGGGTTGCTGTCTCAGAGCGACGTGCCGTCCGGGCCGCCACTTGTCCGGGATGACGAGGAGAGAGGAGTGCCGCGCCATGGACCCCTCAGCTCTCCAGCGTCTCCTTGACGGCTTCCGCCAGTTGCTTGAGCGAGAAGGGCTTGGGCAGGAACACGAACTGCTCCTTGGCCTCCAGGTTCTTCTTGAAGGCGTCCTCCGCATAGCCGGAGATGAAGATGATCTTCAGGTCGCGGTTGGTCTTGCGCAGCTCCTTCAGCAGCGTCGGTCCGTCCATCTCCGGCATGACCACGTCGGACACGACCAGGTCCACCTCGCCGCCGTGGTCTTCCATGACTTCCAGCGCCTCCGTGCCGGTGCCCGCTTCCAGCACTTTGTAGCCGCGCGAGGCGAGCGCGCGGGCGGCGAAGGTGCGCACGGCTTCCTCGTCTTCCACCAGCAGCACCGTGCCGGTGCCGGTCAGGTCCTTGCGTTTCTCCGGCTTCTTGCGTTCCGGCTCGATGTCTTCCGCCACCGGGATGTGGCGCGGCAGATAAATGCGGAATGCGGTGCCGCGTCCCAGCTCGCTTTCGGGGAAGATGAAGCCGCCGGTCTGCTTGACAATGCCATAGACGGTGGAAAGGCCGAGACCCGTGCCCTTGCCCACCTCCTTGGTGGAGAAGAAAGGATCGAAGATCTTTTCCATCACGTCTGGCGGAATGCCGGTGCCCGTGTCCGTTACCTCGCACAGCACATATTCGCCGGGCACCATCACCGCATGGCCCAGGTTCCGCGATTCCGATTCCGTCACATTCGCCGTGCGGATCGTCAGCTTGCCGCCCTCGGGCATGGCGTCGCGCGCGTTCACCGCGAGGTTGATGATCACCTGCTCGAACTGGTGCAGGTCGGCCTTTACTTGCCACAGGTCGCGGCCATGCTGCACATTGAGCGATATCTTCTCCCCGAGCAGGCGCCCAAGCAGGATGGACAGCTCCGTCAGCACCTCGCTCAGCTGCAGCACCTGCGGCCGCAGCGTCTGCTGGCGCGAGAAGGCCAGCAGCTGGCGCACGAGGCCCGCCGCGCGGTTGGCGTTCTGCTTGATGTTCATGATGTCCTGAAAGGCCGGATCCGTCTCCCGGTGATTGGCCAGGAGCAGTTCGGAGAAGCCGATGATGGCCGTCAGCACATTGTTGAAATCATGGGCGATGCCGCCTGCGAGCTGCCCAATGGCCTGCATCTTCTGGCTCTGCGCGATCTGCATTTCCAGCGCGCGCTGCTCGGTGGTGTCGATGCCGTAGACGATAGCCGCTTCCTTGTCGCCTTCCCCGCGCTCGATCGGACTGACATAGAAACGGCCGCGTCGCGCGCCTTCCACGCCGAAGGCGAAGTCCACTGGTTCGAGGCCGGCCTGTCCCGATCCCGCCGCCTTAATCGCCCGTTGCAGCGCCTCGCCGCCGTCCAGGTCCACCAGGCTCGACATCAGCGTCGTCCCCGCCGCATATGGCTCGGTCACGTTCTCGAACATGCTGGCGAACCTGGCATTGGTGTCGCCGATCCGCCCTTCCGCATCCACCGTGGCGATGGCGATGGGCGCGGAATGGAAGAAGCGCGAGAAGCGAACCTCCGCTGCGCGTGCCGTGCCCTCGGGCTCCGCCTCGACCGAGCGGTTGAAGACGAGCATATGCAGCAGCCCGTGGCCATCGCCGGGTGCGGGCGGCCGGCGCAGAATGCGAACCGGCAGGCTGGTGCCGTCGCGGCGAAGCAGGTCGATGTCGAGACGGCGCGTCTCTCCTTGCGCCAGGTCCTCGCCCGTGCGCGCCAGCAGCGCCGCCGCCCCGCCCTGCACAATGGCGCTGGCGTCGAGATTGCCGAGTGCGGAATCCGACAAGTCGATGCCGAGCCATCGCGCCAGCGTCGCATTGAGATATTCCACCCGCCCGTTGCGCGCGATGGACAGGAACCCGGCCGGGGCGGTGTCCACATAGTCGATGACCTGCTGCAGCTTCTCGAATGCATCGGCCTCCGCCCGCCGCTCGCCGCTGACATCCATCACCTGCCACAGCGTCAGCAGCGAACGCCGCTCCGCACCGGGCCGCGCGGGCGCCTGCCGTACGGATATCCGGAACCAGCGCGGCGGCACATCACGGCCATCGGCTTTGCGGTCTTCGGGGCCGAGGAAGAATTCCTCCGTCCAGGGCTTGCCCTGCCGGGCCGCCCGCGCCAGCCGGAAGATTTGCTCGGCGATGCGGGCATGGCCGGAAAAGGCCGTCTCCACTCCGACCAGCCCTGCCCCGTCATGTCCCGCGCCGATCAGGCGCAGATAGGCCTCGTTGGCGTAGAGAATCTTTCCGTCCGGCGCCGCCACCAGCGCCCCATAGGGCAGATTGTCCACATACGCCTTTGTCAGGTCGTTGCGGGCGGCGCGCTCCCCGAAATGCAGGATGCCCACGGCACCCGCGAACAGTGAGAACACGCCGATCACAGACAGCCCGGCAAGGATCGCCAGCACGAAGGGCTCGGCCGCCTCGCGCGACATCAGCGCCAGCACCACCGCCGCCATGGCGAGGCCGATGGCGAGCAGCACCAGCAGGCCGATGCTGCCCTCGCGCGAGCGTGCATCTTCCACCGGCTCGGCGTATCTGACTGAGTCGTCCGCTTGGCTCATTGGGGGCGAAAATATCCGATTCGACGCGGGCCGAGGGCGCAATCAGCCACAATCGCGGCAATTCAGGCCGGTATTGGGGCGGTCAGCGCAAACCCTTGGCCTTGCGGCGCAATCCCATGACGTAGCCGATCACTTCCGCGACCGCCTTATAGTGCTCCGGGTTGATCTCCCGGTCCACTTCCACGCCCGCATGCAGGGCGCGGGCGAGCGGCGGGTTCTCCACCAGCGGGATATCGTGCTTGCGGGCGATTTCGCGGATTTTCATGGCCACCGCGTCCACGCCCTTGGCGACGCAGACCGGCGCATTCATGCCCGGCTCATATTCGAGCGCCACCGAATAGTGGGTCGGGTTGGTTATGACCACGGAGGCGCGCGGCACGTTGGCCATCATGCGCTTTCGGCCTCGTTCGATACGCACCTGCCGCAGCTTGGCGCGCACCTGCGGGTCACCTTCCATCTGCTTGTACTCGTCGCGCAATTCCTTGACCGTCATGCGCTGCTTCTTCCACCACACATGCTTCTGGTAGGCGAAGTCGAGACCGGCAACGAGCGTCAGGATCGCCACCACCGCCAGCAGCACCTTGACCGACATGTCGTAGACCATGGCCAGAACTGACGCCGGATCGAGCGCGATCACCGTGTCCAGCTTGTCCCGGTCCGGCCAGATGGCGATGGCGATGACGCCACCAACGATCGCCAGCTTGGCGAGGCTTTTGGCGAAGTTGACCAGGCTCTGGGTCG
>JAYZVT010000105.1:0-5140 GCA_036155355.1 Pseudomonadota bacterium | reverse complement strand
CTTCGAAGCCGCGCGCATTCAGACCGCTGCCCGCGCCATCGGCGTGGCACAATGCGCGCTGGAGCTTGCTCTGCGCTACGCACAGGAGCGCATCCAGTTTGGCAAACCGCTCTATGCTTTCCCGCGCGTCGCCGACAAGATCTGCATGATGGCGGTAGAGATCATGATCGCCCGCCAGCTCACCTATTATGCCGCGCGCGAAAAGGACCTTGGGCACCGCTGCGACCTTGAAGCCGGCATGGCCAAGCTCCTGGGCGCCCGCGTGGCCTGGGCCGCCGCCGACAACGCGCTGCAGATCCATGGCGGCAATGGCTTCGCGCTGGAATATCCCGTCAGCCGCATTCTGTGCGACGCGCGCATCCTCTCCATCTTCGAGGGCGCCGCTGAAATCCAGGCCAATGTCATTGCCCGCCGGCTGCTGGAACAGGGCGCCGGCTAGGCCGCTCGATATCGAACCGCAGCTGCCGGCTCGAAGTTCACTGAATCATGATGGCGCAGCGACGACACGGTTTTCTTCTCAGTTCCGGCACGCCCCGTCGCTGTTGCGCGCTTCGCTGGCCTGTATGCGCTCGAAATCGCTCTCATAGCTGTTGCCGTTGATGCCACACACCGGCTTTGACGCCTTCGGACAGACGCCCGGCGCAGCCACCCTCACGCGGATACCGGGTAGCCGTGCATTCTCCATGCCTGCCTTCGCACTATCTTCGGGACGAGCAGGACGCAAGTCACAGAACAGTCCTACTGCACATTCAATTCGCGCCGGCGCGCTTGTTGCGTCGACTGCCTCTGGGGTTGGCCTTTGACGGGGCGGTATGACATGTTGAGTATCCGGGGGCGCGCGGTCGCAGACAGGGATGAGAGGTATGAAGGAATACAGGACGGCACTTTTTGTGACGATAGCTACTTGCATGGTCGCAAGCGCGACCGCCTCCGCGCAAGTCAACTCGGCCTCATATGTCTGCAATGACGGTTCGGGCTTCTCCGCCGCGTTCAATCTCTCGGAAGACAACTTGACCCTGTCTTTCCCCGGCGGCTTCAGCCTTGTGCTCAGTCCCGCCGCCACCGGCTCGGGCATGCGCTATACTGGAGGAGGCTTCGAGTTTCGCGGCAAAGGTCCGGATGCGGAACTGGACCGTCCCGGCCAGCCTCCGTTGAATTGCCGCCAGCAGAGCGATACGCAACTGGCGCAGCAGCAGGCCGCAGCTCCCCAGGCGACCGGACCCAGCTTCGACTGCTCGGGCCGGCTTAACCCGACTGAGCAGCGCATCTGCGCCAATCCCGAATTGGCGGATCTCGACCGCAAGATGGCGAACACCTACTCATGGCTGCAGACGCAGCTCTCTCCCGCCAAGCGCACCGCACTCGCCGCCGACCAGCGGCAATGGCTCTCTCGGCGCAATGCCTGCGGCACCAATGACGATTGCATTCATGGCGAAGTGTTGGAGCGCACCGGATATCTCAACGAGTATCTGGAACCCAACACGCCGCCCGCGCCCCAGGGACAGTCCGGCTTTCCCTTCGAGGCCAAGTCATGGGGCGGCATCGTGCGCTCCGGTCCTGGTCAGCACTTCGCCAGGGCCGCCAGCCTTGCCGAAGGCGAACGCATTACCGTTCTGCAGCGAACTCCGGAAACGTTCCAGGACCGGCCATGGTTTCTCATCCGCTATCGCGGCACAACCGGCTACCACTGGGGCGGCATTATTTGTCCGATTGGACAGGCCGTCGATGGAACCTTCGAGGTCTGCAACTGAGCGAGGCAGCTAGCGTGCCGGCATGTCGCGGACGAGAGCCGCGATAACCACATCAAGATCGCCGATCTCGAACGGCTTTTGCAGGGTCGCGCCACCGCGATACTGCCGGCGCAAGTCCTGCGACCCGTAGCCGGTGGCGAAGGCGAACGGAATGCGCCGCTTTTTCAGTTCGTCGGCAATCGGGTAGGCTTCCTTGCCAGCCAGGTTCAGATCGAGAATGGCAAAGTCGAACGCCCCGCTGCGAGCAACTTCAATTGCCTCCTCCATGGTCGAGGCCGAAGCCGCAACCTCGTGGCCGAGGTCCTCCAGCATCTCGCTCATCATCATGGCAACCAGCGCCTCATCCTCCACGACAAGGGCGCGCAGCTTTCTACCTGACGAACTCGGGGATGCGTTGGTCATTGTCTCTTTTTTGGCGTTCCGCGGCTAACACCGCAATCCGCCGATGGTTTCAGGATTGGGCACATTTGTTGTCACAGGCACGGCTGGCGATCATCCAAATCCAGGCGGGCCGGTCGCTAGAGATCCCGCGCACCGCAACTGTCTCCCCGGGCCGGACCCTATCGCTGTGGCAAGCCTTTGTTAACCTTGCCTTTCAGCCATTTCTTCATCGCCAACCGGCAATATCCGCGAGGATCGGAGCCGGGCGCATGTTTCAAGTCGTCAATTGCATTACCGGTCAGCACAGCCCATGGCTGCTGCTGCTCGCCCTGTTGACCTGTGCCGGTGGCTCATGGGTGACAATGCGGCTCTATCTGCGCGCCGACATCACCCGAGGGCTCCAGCGCGCGGGTTGGGTGTTCCTCGCCGGCGTCGCGGGAGGCGCCGCGGTCTGGTCTACGCACTTCGTCGCCTTGCTGGCCTTCGAGAGCGCTGCCAAACCGCATTTCGAGCCGCTCCTGACCATGTTGTCGCTGCTCGTGGCGATCGCCGGCATGAGCACGGGATTTGGCCTCAGCCTGGGCTGGCGCTATCCCATCGCTCCCGAAGTTGGCGGTGTCATCGTTGGCCTGTCGGCGGGAGCAATGCACTATATTGGCATAGAGGCCTACCGCTTCGACGGACTGATCCTGTGGGATAGTAATTTTGTCATCGCCTCGCTGGTGTTGGCGGCAATCTTCGGCGGATTGTCGCTCAGCCGTGCCATGCGCCCGATTACCCGCTGGTGCAAATACGGCGCCGCTGCATCGTTGACCCTCGCGATACTCAGCCTTCACTTCACTGGCATGGCTGCCGTCACTGTCATACCGCTCGCCTTCGAAGATGTCGCGCCGCCATATGAAAGTGCAACAGCGGCCATGGCCCTCATCATCGCCGGGGTAAGTCTGCTTGTCGTCGGCTCGGGCCTGGCAAGCTGGATGATCGACAATTCCACGCGTGCCGACAGCGTGGACGCCATGCGCCGTCTGGCGCTCACCGACGGGCTGACGCAGTTGCCCAATCGTCTCGCGCTGTCCGAAAGGCTTGACGTCGAACTTGAGCGCGCAGCCGCAAACGGACACAGCGTCGCGGTCGTTGCCGTTGATCTCGAGGCCTTCAAGGAGCTTAACGAGACAAAAGGCCATCGTGCTGGCGATGAAGTCCTGCGCGCACTTGCACGGCGCCTGGAGTCCTGTCTCGACGCGGGTGAATTCGTCGCCCGCGTCGGTGGTGACGACTTCTGCGCTGTCAAGCGCTATGGCCGTGAGGCCGAACTCATCGATTTCACCTCCCGCATCGAAGAAGCCATCCGTGCCCGCCTCGAAACAAGCCGCTTCCAGGGAACGTTCAATGTAAGCATGGGCGTGTCAATCGCCCCCACGGACACGAGCAGCAAGGAACAACTCCTCGGCAACGCCGAACTCGCGCTGCAGCGGGCCAAATCCGAACCAGCCCAGATCATCTGCTTCTACGAAGGAGGCATGGACGACGTGCAGCGCGCGCGGCGCAAGCTCGCTTCCGATCTTCGTAACGCCCTCGATGCTGGCCAGTTCGAATTGCACTACCAGCCCCAGGTCGATACCACCGATGGCAACCTGCTCGGTTTCGAGGCCCTGCTGCGCTGGCGTCATCCCGAAAGAGGCATGGTGTCTCCTGCCGAGTTCGTTCCGATTGCTGAGGAACGAGGGCTGATCGTGGACATCGGCGACTGGGTGCTTCTCACCGCGTGCCGGAGCGCCGCTGGCTGGAACGGCCCCTGGCGCGTCGCGGTCAATCTGTCGCCACTCCAACTTGCCGACGACCGCCTTCCCGAGCGCGTACATCTGGCTTTGCTCGAAACCGGCCTGTCGCCGTCGCGTCTGGAACTGGAGATAACGGAGTCGACCATCATGCGCGACCCCGCGCGCGCATTGCATCTGCTCAGGCGCATCAAGGGATTTGGCGTTTCAATCGCCATGGATGATTTCGGCACCGGCCACTCCTCGCTTTCAACCTTGCGCCAGTTCCCCTTCGACAAGATCAAGCTGGACCGTTCGTTCATCAGCGATATGGAACAGTGCGCCCAGTCCAAGGCCGTGATCCGCGCCGTGCTCGCGCTCGGCGGCAGCCTTGGCATCGCCATCCTTGCCGAGGGCGTGGAGACCCAGGACCAGCTCGACTTCCTGCGTGAAGAAGGCTGCGGCGCAGTGCAGGGCTATTTCACCGGAAAGCCCGTTCCGCAGGAGTCTCTCATCTTCGACGTTCCGGAGACCGCGGAGGCACCGCGCAGGGTCGCCCAGCGCTAGGCACGGCAACCGCCGCCCCGCAGAATTTCCTTCCGCAATTCCAGCGCAGCCGCTACATCCGCACAAATGACAGATCGCTCCATATTGATAACTGGATGTTCATCGGGGATTGGCGAGGCCGCCGCGCGTATGATGAAGGAGCGCGGCTGGCGCGTCTTTGCCACCGCTCGCAAGGCCGCCGACCTCGAAATGCTTCGTAGCGCAGGGCTGGAGGCGATCTATCTGGATTACACCGAGCCCGAGTCCATCGCCGCTTGCGCAGACCAGGTACTGAAGCAAACAGACAGCCGGATATTCGCTCTGTTCAACAACGGCGCCTACGGACAGCCCGGCGCCGTCGAGGACTTGCGCACCGATGTGCTGCGCACCCAATTCGAGGCGAATTTCTTTGGCTGGCATGACCTGACCCGACGGCTGATCCCCGCGATGCGCGCGCAGGGTGCAGGACGCATTGTCCAGTGCTCCTCCTGTCTCGGTCTCGTCTCGCTGAAATATCGCGGCGCCTACAACGCGTCGAAATTCGCCATCGAGGGCCTGAGCGACGCACTGCGTCAGGAGCTTGCTGGTTCCGGCATTCATGTGTCGCTGATCGAACCGGGTCCCATTGGCACTCGCTTCGTCCAGAATGCGCTGGCCAACTACCGTCGCAACATCGACCTGGTCAATTCGGCGCATGCTGATGTC
>JAYZVT010000104.1:0-4387 GCA_036155355.1 Pseudomonadota bacterium | reverse complement strand
GCCACCTCATCAGACGGCGACCCCGCATTGCACACTTCTTCCTCCCCCATGCCTATCTGCTCGGCGGCATGGCGGCGATCGCCGCGCAAGTTCCCATTCGGGTCATGAGCCGTCGCAGCCTGAACGTCTACAAGGCGCGGCATATGGGGGCCTGGCGCATGGAACGGCGCCTGCATGGGCATATGACGGCGATCCTCGGCAATTCCCGTGCCGTGGTCAGGCAACTTGTCGAGGAGGAAGGTTGCGACCCCAACTGCACGCATCTCATCTACAACGGCGTGAACCTGTCTGATTTCCGCAGGGGGCAGGACAAGCAGGCAGCACGGCGCGAACTGGGTCTGGAAAATGCGACGCTGGTAATGACGATCGTTGCAAATCTCATCCCATACAAGGGGCATGCCGACCTGCTGGAGGCCCTCGCCGGCATCAGGGCGGAGCTGCCTTCCGGATGGGTGCTTCTGTGTGCCGGGCGAGATGATGGCTGCGGCGACAAGCTGAAGCGGCAGGCGATCGACGCCGGCCTCGATGGCCAAGTGCATTTCCTGGGACAGCGTGAAGACGTCGCCAGGCTCTACGCCGCAGCGGATATCGGACTCCTTTGCTCCCACGAAGAAGGCTTTTCCAACGCCATCATCGAAGGAATGGCCTCCGGCGTTCCTATGATCGTGACCGATGTCGGCGGCAATGCCGAGGCAATCCGGCATGGGGATACCGGCATCGTCGTACAGCCGTCCGATCCGCGCACTCTCGGTGCTGCGATCATGGCTCTTGCGAGCAGTTCGCCGACGCAGCTCAGGGAAATGGGCGAACGGGCGCGGCGGCGTGCGGAAGAAGACTTCTCGCTTGAAACCTGCGTCGCTACCTATGATCGCTTCTACCGGCAATTGCTGTCGCAATTATAGCCGATGGCTACTTGCTGCCCGATACCGCACTCTTGCGCGCAGATTGCCCTACCCATGCGGCCGGCAAGGTATATGGCAATGCCAAGCCCAGCATAAACCACAGGATGCGCTGGTAGAGCATCTCGTGGAACATCGCCGCGACCACGGCGGATAGCAGCGTCAGTGATGCGGCAATGACGATTGCCCTGCCTTCGAATTGCGGTGGCTGCAATAAAAATGTCCGCCCAAGTCGCCACGCAATCACGCCGAACAGCGCAGTGAAGGACAGCAGGCCGAACAGGCCAGCTTCGGCCGCCAGCCAGAGCGGCGTATTATGGACCTGTACCGGCATTACATCCGGGCTCATCGATTTCGGCTGTGCGGCCATGTGGGCGCCCAACCCCGCTCCGAAGACTGGGTTCGCAAGCCACTGGTCGAATGCAAGCCGGTACGATTCCAACCGCCCCACACGCGACCCCGTGAGAAATCCCTGCGCGCGTTCGTGCTTTGACTCCGAGACAATCATGTAGGTTTTTACGACTACGTTGTTTGCGACGTCGTCCTGCAGACGCTGCGGCGCAAACCAGAGCAACATGCACGCCACGAACGCCATCACGATCGGCTTCAGCGGCAGCAGCCGGAATAACAGCACAGCGAACACCAGTAGAATCAGAGCCAGCGCGCCAGCGATGGACCGTGTCAGCAGGACCATCGCTGCGAGCGCCCCTGTCACGGCAGCGGCGCCGAAGCCGCCGATCCGGTTCACCATCTGGTCGTGGAAGCCGATGGCAAGGGAAAAGCCTGCGAGGCACAGCAGAGCCATCGCATTGGGATTGTCGGCGAGACCCTGGAGCCGAAAACCGTACTGCACCGGCCATAGGAGCCAGAGGCCCATGCTGATGCAGAAAACCGGGAAAAGGAGTAATTGCAGCCCGATAACCCCTCCTGTCACAGCCTGCTGGCTCAAAAGGCCACCGGCCGCGGACAGCATGGCTCCAAACAGCGCATAGCCGAGCAGGACGAACCACCCCGCATACTTGATCAGGGCCCATGCTTGCCACTCATGGATGGCGGCCCGTCCGGTCAACAGCGAAACCGTCAAAGCGGCTGTAGCGGCAAGAACTGCCAGGATCAGCGGCGTCCCCGCGAGTTGCAGCAACTCCCTGCGATGCCGCAGGCCAAGGATGAGCAGCAATACCGGACTAGCAATGGCGACCAGCGGATCCGCGAGGTTGAGCCGGATGGCGGCCTCGTCTACCGGCAGTGTGAACTGCACCTGCACTAGCACACCCGCTGCCGCCGCCAAGACAGTCAGGCCCTCCGGCCAGCGTCCCTCCTGCAACAACCCCTCTTCCGCAATCCGCATCACTGTCGTCCCAATTCGGAATGGATTCGCGCGGTAGAAAAACATCATTCTTGGTGCTTGTCATGTGCGGCAACGAAGCGCTGCAATGCAGGTTGCCATACGATGTTGAAAGATCAACATTGCGCGGCACCTTGGGGAAACCGACGTCATGGTCATCGGCCCGAAAAGCCTCTTCTTGCGCGCGCTGATGTGGCTGCTTATCGCGGTCAGCCTGGCCTGCGGCCTGTTGCAGGCGGGCATCTGGACCCGAACGGAGACATTCAAGGGTCCGTTCAATTCGCATCCGCAGTTCGCCAACGTCCAGATGCTGACGCTTGGCAACACGCTTCCTCTGCGCTGCTGCCTCTCCACTGGCGGCGACACGCGTGACGACCAGGATCGCTCTCGTGCCCGCTTTACGATCGACGGCAGGCCGTCGGCGCCCGCGCATCAGCAGCCACGCCAGGTCGCCCTGTCACGGACTGGTTTCGGCCACTGGGACAACGAGATTGTCTTTGCACTTGCCCCTGACAAGGGTTCAGGAAAAGCGGTCACCGCGCAGGTAACCTATCCAGTCATGCCGAGAATCCGCGCCGCGGAACCGGCGGGATTGGCTTTGCTGCTGGCGCTGTTCCTTTATGGCCGCCGCATGTCGGACCCGCGTGCCGCCCGACTGTTCCGTCTCCCGGGCTCCGTTACCCTTGGGCTTCTCCTCGCGCTCTTTGCCGCCGGCTTCGCCTATGCGGTTGCGGTAGTGCAAGCCGCACTTGCCGGCGCGACTCTTCCGACAGCCTCGCCCATTCAAGACCACGGATGGGCCGAAGTCTTGGCGATCAGTGAACGCTCCGCCAGCTACATACTGCTCGCATTGGCGGTACTCGGGGCGCTCTGCCGGTATCTCGGCACAAGGCGCGACTCCCGGTTGCCGAACTCGCTAGATGAAGTGGAGGGCCGACTGCTCCGCGTCCTCGCCATGTGTGGTCTGCCCGCCGCGCTGCTGCTTGGCATCCTCTGCGTCAGCGCACCCTGGGCCGGGCAGCCAGTCGCCGGCGAAATTGGCGCCGCGACCATCGCCGGCCTGATCCCGCTCAGTGACGCTGCCGGCTACCTTGCCGATGGCTACGGGGTTCAGGCGCAGGGCAATTGGGGCGACTTCAGCGCGCGCCGTTCGGTAGCGGCCGCCTTCCGCACCTTCACGCTACTGGCGGGTGGCAACAGCGAGGCAGGCATGCTCATTGTCCAGGCCGTCCTCGTTGTCGCAGCCCTGTTTGTTGCCGCCGTATCGGTCGTCCGCTGGCGCGGCATTTGGGCCGGACTGGCGTTCTTTGCCATTTGCTACGGCATCATCCGTGGCTATCTCGCCACCAGCTTGACGGAGCCGCTGGGATTCTTCTGGGCGTTGCTTGCCATCCCCTTCCTCATAAATGCGGTGAGAGACCGGTCGCTTGTCGCGGGTCTGGCCGGGTTGGCCATTCTGACGCTGGCCTTGCTGACGCGCATGGGCGCCATGTTTGCCGCGCCTGCGCTTGCCCTCTGGCTCATCTGGCATTTCGGGCAAAGCTGGCCGGCGCGCATCAGAATCGCCGTCGTCGTCGCCGTCGCGATGCTGCTCCCCGTCCTGTTCAACACGATCCTGCAGAAAACATTCACCGACGGTACGACCCTGATAGGCAGCAATTTTTCCTACACGCTCTGCGGGCTCTCGGTCGGCTCGAACTGGACCGGCTGTCTCGACATCTACGCCCGGGAGCGCAATAAGCCAGGAGTGGACGCCGAGGCGCTTCTCTACAAGACAGCGGTGGAGAACATCCTCGATCGCCCGCATGTTTTCGCCGCGCAGTTGTTCCGCGGCGGCGCAACCTTCGCCGCCCGCCTTCCAGAACTGCTCGTAAAGGGCGTGGACGGAACCCCGTCTCCGGTCTGGTTCCCCGCTGTCGCCCTCTTCATCGGCGCCCTAACGTTGCTCATTGCAGCAGGTTGGAGAAACCTCGAACCCGGAGAAGCGACGTTCTGGCTACTACTTGGACTGGCCACGCTTGCTTCGGCGGCCTTCGTCTATTTTGACGCCGGACGGCGCGTGATGATCGTGATCTATCCGCTGGCGGCGCTGCTGCTGGTCTCCGGACTGGGCGGCGTCAGGCCGTCGGCAGCGCACCGCAAG
>JAYZVT010000103.1:0-3236 GCA_036155355.1 Pseudomonadota bacterium | reverse complement strand
TTCTCGACATGGTGGCTGCCGACAAGATTCCGGCGTCGGGCTATCACATGCCCTTCCCGGCGGTCGGCTACGTCGAGAAGAAGGATACCGGCTACCGTTGGGTACCGGCGAGCTACCAGCTCGAACTCTAGGCCTTCGCCAGCCACCATGGCGGCAACAGCAGACACGCACCGGAGCCCGCAAGGCGCCGGTGACTTTTTTCGTCGTCCACATCTTCCAACTGCTCAAGTTTTGCCACCCGCAGTCCAATAAGATTCCTGCAGGTGTCGGCAAGCGCATGCGGGCTCGACCAGCGCACCGCGCCAAAGATTCCATGCTTGCGCGGAATCCTCTTCATGCCGATGAGCCAGTAGCCGCCATCTTCGCAAGGTCCGATGACGATGTCATGCCGGCCTAGAGACCGAAATGCGCGATTCACACGCGCTGCGGAAATCTCGGGAATGTCGGTGCCAACAATGACCACGGGTCCCGGCGGCAAGCGATCAAAGACGCGCTGCATCCGCTGCCCGAGGTCGCCACGGCCCTGGCGTATCCGCGCGACGTTGCGCGGCCAAATGTTCGCCATCAACGCGCCGTCTGGAGCAACTGAGAGAATTGTGCGCCAACGCGGATCGGTGCCGACGCGAAGGATCAGGTTGCGCGTGGCGCTGCGATAAAAGCGCATGGCGGCGGCGGGGCCGACGCCTCGTGCCAGCCGTGTCTTGACCGCACCAAGGCGCGGCTCCTTCGCCATGACCACGAGGGTCGGCGCAAAGGCAGACCGGCCTCTAGCCGTAGATGCGGACGAGCGTCTTCGGCGGGACACGGAGGAAATACAGCGACAGGCAGGTGAGGTTGCGCAACACGCGGCGCAGGTATCCCTCTTCCTTGTAGCGGGCGGCGCTGGTCACGGCCACGGTGCGGAAGAAGGTCAAGTTTCTCCAGCCGATCCGGCGGACCAGATCCACATCCTCCATGAGCGGCAGCGGGCGAAAGCCCCCGATCCTGCGATAGTGCTGGCGGTGGATGAGCAGGCCCTGATCGCCATATGGCAACCGCAGGATCGCGCAGCGCAAGGACACAATCATCTCGAGAAGCCGCGGCATGACGCCAAAGTCGTTCAGCGCAAAACGGAAGGCGGCGGCGCACAGGGGCAGATCACCACTCTCGACCCTGTTGATGAAGGTGGCCACTTCCTGGTCCCATCCCGGCGACAACACGGTGTCAGCGTGGAGAAACAGGAGCCATTCAGAGCGCGCGCTGGCGCCGCCCTTGGCAAGCTGGGCTCCCCTGCCCTGGCTGGAGATCAGGAAATCAGCCCCCGAGAGGTCAGCGATCTCGGCCGTGGCGTCGTCCGACCCGCCATCGACGATGATGACCTCGCGCACAACTCCCTCAACCGTCCCAGGCACCAGCGCCGCCAGCGTCCGGGTCAGCGTCCTCTCGGCATTGAGCGTAGGCAGAACGACAGAAATCATGTGGCGGGACTATAACCGCTCAGACCGAAGCAACAAGGATTCCTGCCAGCAAGCATGTATTTTGTTCTTGTTTTGTTCTATTCTTTCGGCTATGGTTCCAGTCATGTCGGTGCAGATTTCCTCCCCCGCGCGCGCCAGCGCCCCGGCGGCTTCCCCCTCCGTCATCCCCGCGGACCGCCGCCGGGGCCGCGGCGCGCAGTCCAACGCTACCGGCCGCTTCGAAAGCCACATCCGCCAGGAGGCCGACGACGGCTGGGGCTCGCTTGAGGTTCTTGAGGCCTTCGCCACGGAAGTCCGTGAGGAGCGGGCCAGGAGCATTATCGCCACCAACAAGTCGCCCGACATCGGTTTTGACCGATCGATCAATCCCTACAGGGGTTGCGAGCATGGTTGCGTCTATTGTTACGCGCGGCCGACACACGCCTATCTCGGCTATTCGCCGGGCCTCGATTTCGAGACCAAGCTGTTGGCCAAGGTGAACGCGGCCGAAGCGCTCGAGCGCGAGCTGGCGGCTCCGGGCTATCGCCCCGAGACCATGGCGCTTGGCACCAACACCGACCCCTACCAGCCAATCGAGCGGAATTACCGTATAACCCGCTCTGTCCTGGAGACACTTGCGCGCTGCAATCATCCCGTCGGCATCGTCACCAAGTCCGCGCTGATCCTCAGGGATCTCGATCTGCTGGCGCCGATGGCGGCGAAGGGCTTGGTCAAGGTCGCCGTCTCGATCACCACGCTCGACCGCCGGCTCGCGAGGGTAATGGAGCCGCGCGCGAGCACGCCACAGAAGCGTCTCGACGCGATCCAGATGCTGTCCGCTGCGGGAATTCCGACCGCGGTGATGGTTGCACCCGTTGTTCCGGGACTTACCGACCCGGAGATCGAGACCATACTCGCGCGCGCCAAGGCGGCGGGCGCAATGGAAGCGGGCTATGTGCTGCTGAGGCTCCCGCTGGAGATCGCCGACCTTTTCCGCGAGTGGCTTGAAGAGAACTTTCCCGACCGCGCCCGCAAGGTGATGTCGCTGGTGCGCTCCACGCGCGGCGGCAAGGACTACCGGGCCGAATGGAGCGAGCGCATGCGCGGAACCGGACCTTATGCCTGGCAGATCGGCCGGCGTTTCGAAATGGCGTCGCGGCGTCTCGGCCTCGACCGCAAGAGTCTTGTGCTGCGCGCCGATCTGTTCACCCCACCTGTGCTCGCGGGACAGCAGTTGCGTTTGCTCTAGCTGCCTGCGCATCGGCGGATTGCGGGAGCGGCCCGGCTGGGGCAGGCTTCCGGCATGGGTGGAGCGGACGATTCGGGGGATTTTCCGTCGTTGAGACATGAGCAGACGCTTGCGCGCCGCGTCGGCGGCCTCGTCTGCGGCGTTGACGAAGCGGGCCGCGGACCTTGGGCCGGGCCGTTGACGGCGGCAGCCGTGATCCTCGATCCCGACAACATGCCCTCCGGCATCAACGACTCCAAAAGACTTACCGCGCTCCAACGCGAGAAGCTGCATGACGAGATCATGTCAAGCGCGCAGGTCGCGGTCGCGCAGGTCGAAGTGGCCGAGATCGACCGGGTCAACATCCTCCAGGCGTCCATGCGGGCCATGGCAATGGCCGTGTCGAGATTGCCTTGCGCGCCGGCGGCGGCCCTCATCGACGGCAATCGTTGCCCTACCCTTTCTTGCCGTGCCCAGGCGCTGGTGGGGGGCGACGGGCAGTCCCTCTCCATTGCCGCAGCCTCGATCATTGCCAAGGTGACGCGTGACCGGCTGATGCGCGCGCTGCATGA
>JAYZVT010000102.1:0-8874 GCA_036155355.1 Pseudomonadota bacterium | reverse complement strand
CAGATGGTGCGGCCGTATCGGTCCTGGATGCGATCGATAAGCGTCGCATTCACCTGCTTGCCGCCATTGGCGATCATCGAATAGGCCGTGGTCATGCGGATCAGCGTCGTCTCGCCCGCGCCCAGCGCCATGGACAGCACCGGCATCAGGTTGTCGTAGACGCCGAAGCGCCGGGAATACTCCGAGATCAGCGGCATGCCCATGTCCTGGGCGAGGCGGACGGTCATCAGATTGCGCGACTTCTCGATGCCGAGCCGCAGCGTCGAGGGACCGTAGAACTTGTCGCCGTAGTTCTTCGGCCGCCACACGCTCAGGCCCGGCCCCTGGTCGATGGCGAGCGGCCCGTCCAGGATGATGCTCGCAGGCGTATAGCCGTTGTCGAGCGCCGCCGAATAGACGATCGGTTTGAATGCCGAGCCCGGCTGACGCCGCGCCTGATAGGCGCGGTCGAACTGGCTTTCGGCGAAGCTGAACCCGCCGACCAGCGCCTTGACCCGGCCCGTATGCGGGTCCATCGCCACCAGCGCGCCTTCCACTTCCGGGTCCTGCATCAGGCTCCACTGGCCTGCGAGCGGCGTGCCGTCTTCTTTTTCCGCCGGCGCCACATAGATCACGTCGCCCGGCCTGACCACGTCCGTCGCCGCCTTGGGCGCCCCGCCCATGCGGCCATTGTCGCTAACCGGACGCGCCCATTTCATCTCCGAGAATGGCACCTCGGCCTTGATGCGGTCCTTGTCGAGCTTGCCTGAGGGCAGCCGCGACGGCTGCAGGCCGACGATGGCCCGGTCCTTCTCCACATCGAGGACGACGGCGAGACGCCAGGGCGCGATGTCGCTGAGCACGTCAATCTCGCCCAGCGGCTTGCCCCAGTCGCCGGAAATGTCGACGGTCTTGACCGGCCCCCTGTAGCCATGGCGCTTGTCATAGGCAACGAGGCCGTCGATCAGCACCTTGCGGGCGATACGCTGCAGCTGCGGATCGAGCGTCGTTCGCACGGAGAGTCCGCCACCATACAGCTTGTCCTCGCCGTAGAGGTCGTAAAGCTGGCGCCGCACTTCCTCGGCGAAAAACTCCCCCGCAAACACATGCGCACCGAAGGGGCGCGGATCAACTTCAAGGCCCCTCGCCTTTGACTTCTCCGCCTGCGCTACGGTGATGAAGCCGTTCTCGGCCATGCGGTCGATGACCCAGTCCCGCCGCGCGTTCGCGCGGTCGGTCTGCTTGAAGGGGTGATAGTTGTTGGGCGCCTTGGGCAAGGCCGCCAGATAGGCCACATCTGAGATGTTCAGTTCGTTGAGCGACTTGCCCCAGTAATTCAGCGCCGCCGCGGCGACGCCATAGGAACTCAGCCCCAGATAGATCTCGTTCAGATACAGCTCGAGAATCTGTTCCTTGGTGAAGGCCCGCTCGATGCGAATGGCGAGGATTGCCTCCTTGAGCTTGCGCTCCATGGTCACATCGCTCGACAACAGGAAGTTCTTGGCCACCTGCTGCGTGATCGTGGATGCGCCGACCAGACGCTTGCCGCTCTGCACATTGTTGACGTTGGTGATGACCGCGCGGACGATGCCCTGCACGTCGATGCCGCCATGCTGGAAGAAATTCTTGTCCTCCGCCGCCAGGAAGGCCTGGATCACCAGTTCCGGAATGGCGTTGATCGGCACATAGATGCGCCGCTCCTTGGCGTATTCGGCGATCAGGCTGCCATCGTTGGAGTGTATGCGCGTCATCACTGGCGGCTCGTAGCGCGCCAGCACTTCGTAGTCCGGCAGATCGCGCGAGGCGTGCCAGAGCACATAGGCGACGCCCGCCGACGCCACCACGAACAGGATCATGCCGACCGCAAACAGGAAGCCGAAGAAGCGCAGCAGTCCATGCTTGCGCCGCCGCTTTTCGTTCACGGGAGGACGTATCGGTGCTGTGATATCCATTCTGCCGCCTCTGAGGGGCTTTCTAGTCCTGGTGACCAGCCAGCGCAAGCCTAGTCAAGATTATGGCCACAACTGGCCAAATACCCGGTATTGCCGGGAAATTTGCCGATACCGGGCCGATGATCCGCCGCGTGGCCCCGATGCTCTCCGCCTCTCACTGGTGTGGAACCTTGGCAATGCGCTTGTCGAAGAAGCGGTCCACGGCCGTCGCCAGTGATGCCGCGACCTTGCTCCGCCACTCCGGATTCGTCAAACGCTTCGTATCCTCTGGATGGCTCAGATAGCCGAGCTCAAGCAGAATTGACGGAATGTCTGGCGCCCGCAGCACGCGGAATCCGGCCACGCGGTGTCCCTTGCTGTGCACCTTGGTCACCGTGCCCACGCCATCCAGCACAGTCACGGCAAATGCCGACGACATGTTGTTGGTCGCCTGCTGCGCCAGATCAATGAGAATGCTGGCCAGCACGTCGTCGGAATCCGCCGGCAGGTCCACGCCGGCGAGTATATCGGACTTGTTCTCCTTTGCGGCCAGTGCGCGCGCCTCGTCGTCCGAGGCATTTTCGGAGAGCGTGTAGACCGTTGCGCCGCTGACCGAAGTGTTGAACCGGCCCGGCAGGGAATCTGCATGGATCGACAAGAAAAGGTCACCGCCTTTTTCCTGGGCGATCTCGACCCTGCGGCGAAGCGGGATGAAAGTGTCGTTGCCGCGCGTCAGCACCACCTCATACTTGCCTGTGCTGCGCAGCTTCGCCGCCAGTTCCAGCGAGAAGGACAGCACGAGATCCTTCTCCACCTCGCCGCTGCGGCTTATCGCCCCCGGATCAATGCCGCCATGTCCGGGATCGATGACCACCACCGGCTTCGCCGACTTTGGCTTCTGTGCGCTTGCGGGAGCTATCGGCTTTGCAGGCTCGGACCGGGGTTGCGCCGCCGCTTCCTTCTGCATTGCCGCGAGAAATGTGTTGCGGTCGGTCTTAACCAGGTCGATCACCAGCCGCGCCGGCTGGCCATCCTTGGCCGGCAGCACATGTGCCTTCTCCACTGTTGCCGGGCTTTCGAGGTCGATCACCACCCGCGCCTTGCCCTCGGCGATAAGGCCGTAGCGATAGGCGCTGACCAGGCCGCGCCCCTCCCGGCCGAGACCCGCGGGCAACTGGAACTTCACGTCCGGCAGATCGATGATGAGCCTGTAGGGGTCGGCCAGCGTAAACAGGCGGAAATCCGCGGCCTTCGACAGGTCGGCAACGAATCGCGTCCGCTGCGCGTCGCCGCCTACCCGTGCATCCGTGGTAACGGTCTCGGCCCGGGCCGCAAAGGCGAACAGCAGGGCGCAGGCGAGCGCAAGCCACGCCAGGGGAAACCGCACCGGCACGGTTGCCGTAAATGGCTGCTTTCGGCCCCAGAACCCCGAGCCCGCCATGTCAACCCCTCGATCTTGTGGCCGGGCGACCCGCAGCGGGACCGCCCATTCCCAACCCCGAACCATCATGGGGCGATATCTTTCAAGGATAAAGCGCGAGAGTTAAGTCAATATTGTGGAAAACAAGGCGTTTACGCCGTTACTGGCCCTAGACGCCCTTTCGCTTGCCAAACCCTCGGCTCCAAACGTAAAAGGTATCAAGCCGTCTCGCCCCGCCCGTCCCGGGCACTCGCCATATGGACGATGGGCACAGACCGGCCAAGCCGCATGCAGGGCCGCAGGCTCGCTCCGGCAGTGAAACGAGTTTCAAGCCCTGCTGCCGGTACGATCAGATCGTGCCCGGACAGGGGAAACGGGCGGATCGCCAAACCCGGCGCCGGAGGCGTCCCGCGGCGAGCGCCATGCATCAGCCGCCGCAATTGGCGGTGGAGGGCCTCGGGCCTGAAGAGATGAAAACGGCGACGACAGTCACGCATTTGCCAATGAGCCAGTCACCGGAAACTCCGGCAATGGCGGCGCGCGTCGAATTCCGTCGTTCCCGCGATCTACCTACCGGACGTCCAGCCGGACGCCCGTCAGTCAAAATCATGAACACAGCGCGGTGGTCGCGCCTGGCCGGCGCGCGGATGCAACTCATCCGCGTCCACAGTCAGCGTCCGCAAGCGCCGGAGTATGAACAACATGGGCAGCAAAATGCTTATAGATGCTGCGCACCCGGAAGAGACCCGTGTGGTCGTGGTGCGCGGCAACCGGATCGAAGACTTTGATTACGAGTCAGCCACCAGGAAACAGCTCAAGGGCAATATCTATCTCGCCAAGGTTACACGCGTAGAGCCGTCGCTGCAGGCGGCATTCGTCGACTATGGCGGCAACCGCCACGGCTTCCTGGCCTTCAACGAAATCCATCCGGACTACTACCAGATACCCGTCGCCGATCGTCAGGCGCTCCTCGAGGAAGAAGCAGAAGAAGCTTCCCGCGACGAAGAAGACGACGACGAAGACGAGGCCGAAGAGACCGCCGCTCCCGCCGGTACGGTAGATGCAAGTGCCGGTGCCGGCGAACCTGCCGCGGCGCTCGACGCGGAAGCACCGGAGTCGGTGTCGGCGCCAGTTCCGGAAAGCGAGGCGTCGTCCGAGGTGAAAGCCGAGGCAGCCGCTTCCGGCGAAACGGGCAATGGTTCTGCCGCCCCCGAGGCCGAGGTTGAACACGTCGAATCCGTCGGCTCCGAGGATGCGCTCGAGGAACTTCCCGTGCGGTCCAAGCGCCGCCGGCGCATGTACAAGATCCAGGAAGTCATCAAGCGCCGCCAGATCATCCTGGTGCAGGTGGTCAAGGAAGAGCGCGGCAACAAGGGCGCGGCGCTGACCACATATCTGTCCCTCGCCGGCCGCTACACCGTGCTGATGCCCAACACCGCCCGCGGCGGCGGCATCTCCCGCAAGATCACCAATGCCACCGACCGCAAGCGGCTGCGCAAGATCGCCACCGATCTCGAGGTCGCCGATGGCATGGGCCTTATTATCCGCACGGCAGGAGCGTCGCGCACCAAGGCGGAGGTCAAGCGCGACTGCGAATATCTTCTGCGCATGTGGGAGAACATTCGCGAGCTGACACTCAAGTCCACGGCCCCTGCCCTGGTCTACGAGGAAGGCAACCTCATCAAACGTTCGATCCGCGACCTCTACGACAAGGACATCGATTCCATCGAAGTGGCCGGCGACGAGGCCTACAAGGAAGCCAAGGGCTTCATGAAGATGCTCATGCCGAGCCACGCCAAAAACGTGCAGCCCTACAAGGAGCCGGAGCCCATCTTCGTCCGGCACCAGATCGAGCGGCAGCTGAGCGCGATGTTCTCGCCGCAGGTGACGCTGCGCTCCGGCGGCTACATCGTACTCAACCAGACCGAGGCGCTGGTCGCTATCGACGTGAATTCCGGCCGCGCCACCCGCGAGCACTCCATCGAGGAGACCGCGCTCAAGACCAATCTGGAAGCCTGCGACGAGGTCGCCCGGCAGTTGCGCCTGCGCGACCTCGCCGGCCTCATCGTCATCGACTTCATCGACATGGAGGAGCGCCGCAACAACCGGGCCGTCGAGCGGCGCATCAAGGAACGGCTGAAGTCGGACCGCGCCCGCATTCAGGTCGGACGCATCAGCCATTTCGGCCTGCTGGAAATGTCGCGCCAGCGCCTGCGCACGGGCGTCGTCGAGGGTTCGACGCGCCCCTGCTCCATGTGCCAGGGCAGTGGCTATGTGAGATCGACGGAGTCCGTGGCGCTCGACGTGCTGCGTAACATCGAGGACTCGCTGATGTCGGAGGGGCCGGCTGGCATTGTCGCTTCGACGTCGGTTGAGGCTGCGCTCTATATCCTTAACCAGAAGCGCGCGGCCCTGCGGGACATGGAATCCCGCTACGCGATCCCCATCGCGGTCAATGCGTCCGATGAGCTGCACGGTGCCAATTTCCGCATCGAGCGAACGGCCAAGGCGGTGGTCGAGGGCGAAGCGGCACGCGTTGTCCGGGCCGAGTCGGGCTTCGAACAGACAGCCAATGAAATCGAGCCCGAGGTCGAGGAAGCCGCCGAGGCTGAATCCGGAGAGCAGGGTGAGAAACGCGGCGGCAGGCGGCGCAGGAGGCGTCGGCGCGGCCGTGGCGACGACCAGCATGGCGAAGGGCGGTCGATCGAGTCCCGCCAGCATGCACGCGAGCAGCCGGAAGGCGGAGAAGCCGCTGGCGAGGAGCGCCAGGCCCAGAGCGAGGAAGGCGAGCGCGAGCAAGGTCAGCGCAGACCGCGCCGACGTGGCCGCCGCGGCGGACGCCGCTCACGCGGAGAGCGTGGAGACCGTGGCGACAAGCGCCAGCAACAGGGCAATGGCCAGACGGCTGCCGGCTCCGGAGACTCCCATTCGGGATCAAACGGCTCGGAAAACGGTGGACACGGCAACGGCCGAGGTGAAGACGCCGTGTCGGGTGGCGGCGAAGCAGCAGTGCCGTCTCGCAGTGCCCCGCCGCAGGAGAACCGGCCCGAGCCGGCCGCCGAGCCAGCCCCGCCGCCTTCGTCCAAGGCGGAAGACAACAATCCCGAGCCGCCCGTATCTCGCCGCGGCGGCTGGTGGCAGCGCAGGCTGGGCTGAAATTGACAATGGCTGGCCTGGCTCGTGTCAGGCCAGCCACGTCTTGAGCCGTGATGCGGCCTCCATGATGTCCTCGGTTGTCCCGGAGTAGCAGAAGCGCACATAGGACTGCCCGCGTCCCGCGTCGAAATCGACTCCCGGTGTCGCCGCGATACCTGTCTCCTTGAGCATTCGCGCGGCGAACTCCGCGCTGTCATTGGTGAACCGGCGCACGTCCGCATAGATATAGAATGCGCCGTCCGCGGGCAGCAGGTTGTCCAGTCCCGCGCGCGGCAATGCCTCCAGTAACAGGGCGCGGTTGCGCGCATAGACGGCCTTGATCGCCTCCAGTTCTTCGATGGCGTCGAACGCGGCGATGGCCGCATGCTGGGACAGGGTCGGCGGCGAGATGTAAAGGTTTTGCGCCAGCCTTTCGATGCTGCGCACGAGTCCGGGCGGCACCACCATCCAGCCGATACGCCAGCCGGTCATGCTGAAATATTTCGAGAAGCTGTTGATGACGATGGGGGCGTCGGAATAGGCAAGCGCCGTTTGCGCCGGCTCCACATAGTCGAGGCCGTGATAGATCTCGTCGGACACGAACCACAGCCCCGCCGAAGCGCAGGCATCGACCAGCCCGCGCACGCCATCACCCAGCAGCATGGTCCCGGTCGGATTGGCCGGGCTGGCGAGAAGCAGGGCATCCAGTCGCGCTGCGGATGCCGCCTGCGCCAGCAGGTCGGGCGTGATGCTCCAGCGCGTCTGCTCTCCGGTTTCGATGATATGCGCTTCCGCGCCGACCGACTTGAGGATATGGCGGTAACAGGGATAGCCGGGCGACGGCAGCGCCACCCGTGCGCCGATGTCGAGGATGGCCAGAAAGGCAAGCAGGAAACCGGCCGATGAGCCGGTCGTGACGATCACGCGGTCGGGCGAGACACGCACCCCGTAACGTTCGCCATACCAGGCTGCGATCCTTTCGCGCAGGCGCGGTAGACCGAGCGCCTCGGTATAGCCGATAAGGCTGGTGTCGAGCGCCCGCCGCGCCGCCTCGATGACAGGCGTCGGCGCCGGCGTGCCGGGCTGTCCCACCTCCAAGTGAATGACGCTGTCGCCGGCCGATTCGCGCGCATTGGCCTGCCGCATGACGTCCATGACAATAAATGGATCAATCGCTCCGCGCTCGGCCGGCGGGCGGGGCAGACCGTGCTGCGGTCGCGGCATGGGTGACTTCATGGATGCCTGCCCTCCCGGCCTCTGTTCCCGGCCTGTGTTAGCCCCGTCACGCTATTGCCGCAATCCGGGACTGAAACGGAGGCAGCGGATTCCCGCGACTGCGGTCACGTTGACCCTGCCGAGATGCGTCACTACTCTTCCGGCCAAACGCGAGATCCATGCCCATCTGGCCGGAGCGGTGCCCCCGACGCAACCGCCGCCAAGCGAGTCGCCCATGCCGTTTGATTTGCCATGCCTGAGCCGGATCCGGAACGAGTTGCGCGACGCGCTGCGCGGCGCCTTTGCCGCGATCATGGTCCTCGCCATGACCGCGATACCTGCCCGTGCGCAAGGCATAATTCATGATGCGGAAATCGAAACCCTTATGCGCGACTACGCCACGCCGATCTTCAAGGCAGCAGGCGTCGGACAACACAACATAAAGATTCACCTCATTGGTTCGCCCGCCTTCAATGCCTTCGTCATCGACGGCAGCAACATGTTCTTCTTCACCGGCACGCTGATGCGCGCCAGGACGCCGAACCAGCTTATCGGAATCATCGCTCACGAGACCGGCCACATCCAGGGCAAGCATTTGGCCCGGCTGCGCGATGTCGCCTCGCAGGCGAAAGCGGCGGCGCTTATGCTGCAGGTCCTCGGAGTCCTTGCCATCGGCGCCGGCGTTGCATCGGGCGCGGGAAGCGACCTCAGCGCGGCAGGCTCCGGCGTGCTGCTGGGCGGACAAAGTATCCTGCAGCGCTCGTTCCTCGCCTATCAGCAGACGGAGGAATCGTCCGCCGACCAGGCCGCAGTCGCCTACCTGAACGCCACTGGCCAATCCACCAAGGGAATGCTCGACACTTTCCAGCAATTCATTGACGAGGGCGGCGGCGCGCTGCGCAATGCCAATCCCTACCTTCAGTCGCATCCCCTGCCCCAGCAGCGTATCGCACAATTGCGTGAACTGGCGGCCAAGAGCCCCCATTTCGACGCGGTCGATCCGCCCGAATTGCAGCTGCGGCACGATCTCATGCGCGCCAAGCTGTCCGGCTTTCTCGAGCCGCCTCGCACCGTGTTCAACAGATTCCCGCGCTCCGACCAAAGCCTGCCGGCGCGCTACGCCCGCACCATCGCCACCTATTTCGACGGCGGGCTAAACCCGTTCCTTCCGCCAGTGGAAGGGCTCATCGCGGC
>JAYZVT010000101.1:0-3743 GCA_036155355.1 Pseudomonadota bacterium | reverse complement strand
GTCGAGGAACACCAGGTTGGTGCGCTTCTCGCGCTCCATCTGCCGCAGCACGAAATTCAGCGGCAGCGTCTCGAAGTCCACGTCGCCTTCGTTGGACAGGCGCGCGTTCACCGGGGCGAGCTGGTTCTTGCCGTCGATCTGCAGCGCGTGTCCGGCGTAGTAGAACAGCGCCACTTCGGCGCCCTCAATCTTCCTCGAGAAATCGCGGATGACGTCGCGCATACCGTTGATGTCGAGGTCGATGCCCTTGATGACGTCGAAGCCGAGGCGGGTCAGCGCCTGGGCCATGCCCGCGGCATCCTTGGCCGGGTTCTTCAGTTCGCTGGTGTGCTTGTAGGCCGAGTTGCCGATGACGAGCGCCACGCGCTTGTCGGGAGCGGCGTCGGCGGCCACCGGCAGGAAAACCAAAGCCATGAGCGCCAGGCAAGCGGCCAAAAGGCGGCTGCCTACGGCAGGTGCGGTGAAAAATCGTATCGTGTGCGACACGGATCGGCCCTCCGAATTCGCAAATTGCCTCAAGATGTCTGGGCCAGGCCCTCCCGGCCGGCTGGTCCCATGTCTGGACCATATATTTGTCGCAACTGCGGCAATATCAAGCCGGGGCGCCGCGCCCAGTTGCGGGTTTCCAAACCCTTGCGGCATGGTAATCTGCCCTGCGCCTCCGGTACAGGCGCGGCCAGGGGGAAAGTGCAGCAATGACGCGTTTTTGGTCGGTAATTGCGCTCGCGGGCGTGATTCTGGCGCTTTTCGCCAGCCTGTCCGCCATTCCACCCGCCGACGCCGGAATAGCGGCGCCCGGCGGCCTCGTCCAGCCACAGCCGTTGCCCGGCCCTGTGCAAAAAATCGATGTTTTCCGCAATTGCCTGCAGGTCAGCCAGTGCGGCCTCGACCGCTATGGCAAAAGGCGTTGCGGGCTGGTGTGGCGGTGCCAGAAATGCAGCTTCGTGCGGGTGTGCCGCAAGGCCACCGGCTGCGCCTGGGAAGACAGATGCGTGTGGGGTCCCTACTCGCCGCCGATTCCGCAGCCGCTACCGCCATCTTCGCTCTAGCCAGCCTTGCAGTTGTCGGACTGCCCGGCCGCTACTCGGCCGCGTCCCTGTCGCGCCGCCAGCGGGTCAGCGCCCGGTCATCACTCTCGCGCGCATCCACCCAGCCGGTGCCGCCTTCGCCCTCTTCCTTCTTCCAGAAGGGGGCGCGGGTCTTGAGGAAGTCCATGAGGAAATCGGCGGCCTCGAAGGCGGCGTGGCGGTGGGCCGATGCCGTCACCACCAGCACGATGTTGTCGCCGGGCTTGAGTTCCCCGTAGCGATGCACGATCAGGCTCGCCTGCAGCGGCCAGCGTTCGTTGGCCTCGCGCTCGATGCGCTCCAGCTCCTTTTCGGTCATGCCTGGATAGTGCTCCAGCGTCATCGACGTGACCAACATGCCGTCGTTGTCGCTCCGCATGGCGCCGGTGAAGGTGACGACTGCGCCAATGTCGGTGCGGCCTGAGGTCAGCGCCTTCACCTCGGCGCCGATGTTGAAATCATCACGCTGCACGCGGACGGGCATGGGTTACCCTCCCGTCACGGGCGGGAAGAAGGCGATCTCGCTGGCGCCTTTCAGGCGAGCGTCGTGGCGCACATGGGTCTGGTCGATGGCCGCGCGGATGACCTCGGACCTGTGAAAGGCGTCGGCGAATTCGGGGCCGCGCCCCTTCAGCCAGCGCATCAGGTCGGCGACGGTCTCCACGCCCTCAGGCAGCTCGATGCGCTCCTCGCCGATGCCGGTCTTCTCCCGCACCCAGGCGAAATACATCAGCTTGACGCCCATCACCGTCTCCCGTTCCGGGCGCCCTCCACCACGTGATGCAGTCCGGCCCGGAAATAGTCGTAACCCGTGTAGAGGGTCAGGATCGCCGACAGCCAGAGCAGGGTCAGGCCGGTCAGCGTGGTCCAGGGGAATATCTTGTCACCCGCCGACCCCGCCAGCAAGAAGCCGATGGCCACCATCTGGGCGACTGTCTTCCACTTGGCCAGCCAGGTGACCGGCACGCGTACGGACAGTTCGGCGAGGAATTCGCGAAGGCCGGAAACGAGGATCTCGCGGCTGAGGATGATGACGGCGGCGCACAGCGACCAGCCGGCGATGGTCTGCTGGGCGGCGAGCATCATCAGCGCGGCGGCGACCAGCAGCTTGTCGGCGATGGGGTCGAGCATGCGTCCGAGGGTGGACTGCTGGCCCCAGGCGCGGGCGAGATAGCCGTCGAAATAGTCGGTGATTCCCGCGCTGACGAAGATGAACAGTGCCAGCCAGTTGGAAAAATCACCTTCAACGAAGAAGCAGGCGACCAGCGCTGGGACCGCGGCGATCCGGCCATAGGTGAGCAGGTTCGGGAGCTTGAGGATCATTCCGTGCCGTATTGCCTGTTCCATGGCCCGATTGATACTCCGCGCGCCGGGCGCGGACCACCCAGTCTTTAGCCTGTTATCGACAGCTTTTCGTGACCGGATGACGGAAAAGGCTAACAGGGCGCCATTGGGGGGTCGGATTTGCGCCGGGAATGGCCGTCCGATCGCCCAACCGGGCCGATCCGGCTCAATCCACCGCCAGGATGATGTTGCTGACGACGGGATAGATTTCCTTTTCCCAGCGCCTGCCGCTGAACACGCCATAATGGCCCGCATTGGCCTGCAGGTGATGGCGCTTCAGATGCGGGCGGAGCGAGCGGCACAGGTCGTGGGCGGCGGCGGTCTGGCCAAGAGCGCAGATGTCGTCGCGTCCGCCCTCGACCGTCAGCAGCGCGGTGTGACGGATCGCGCCCGGATCAACCGTCTGTCCGCGCCAGGTGAACTGGCCCGTCGCCAGCTCGGCGCGCTGGAACACGCGGTCGATTGTTTCCATGTAGAATTCCTCGGTGAGATCGAGGACGGCGAAATATTCGTCATAGAAGCTCTTGATGGTCTCCGCCGCTTCGCCGTCGCCGTTGGCGAGGTGCTCGTAGAGCTTCACATGCGCCTTGCGGTGCCGCTCCATGTTCATGGCCATGAAGGCGCTGAGTTGCACGAAGCCGGGATAGACGCGCCGGCCCCGCCCGCCATATCGCTGCGGGACCCGGGCAATGACATTCTGCTCAAACCATGCAAGGGACTTGCTGACCGCCAGTTCGTTCACCTCGGTCGGGCTCTCGCGCGGATCGATGGGTCCGGCCATCAGCGTCATGGAGCGCGGCGTCGCCTTGTTGTGCTGCTCCGACATGATGGCGACGGCGGCGAGGGTCTGCACGCAGGGCTGGCAGACAGCAAGCACATGACCGCCGGGACCCATGCGCTCGATGAAACGGATGATGTAGTCCACATATTCATCGACGCCGAACGCGCCGGCTTCGAGCGGCACGTCGCGGGCGTTACTCCAGTCGGTGATGTAGACGTCGTGGTCGCGCAGCATGGTCTCGACCGTGCCACGCAGCAGCGTGGAGAAGTGACCCGACAGCGGCGCGACGATCATCACGCGCGGCTGGACGGTGTCGATGTCCTTGGCGAAGTGGAGCAGCTTGCCGAAGGGAAGTTCGAGCGCGACGTGTTCGGTCACGGACACGTCGCGGTTGCCGACGCGGACCTGACTGATTCGAAAATCGGGCCGTGTATGGGTGAGCCTGAAGCGGGATGCCAACTCCAGGGCGGCAGCCAGCTTGTATTTGAAGCCGTCTCCCATCTCCCAAGTGGATGATCCAACGAGGGTTTTCAGGTCGGCGGCGAAGTCGC
>JAYZVT010000100.1:0-10380 GCA_036155355.1 Pseudomonadota bacterium | reverse complement strand
AGATGAAACTCACCTACAGGCACAGCGGAGTGCCGGAGGGCTACATCTTCACGCAGGCACTTTTCCAGGGCGAAGCGGGGGACACTGCGGCGATCCTCGCGGAGATGGAGGAGATCGCCGACTACCGCGAGCAGGCGCAGCCGGTGAAGAGCCGCACGGGAGGATCGACCTTCAAGAATCCCGATGGGAGCAAGGCCTGGAAACTGATCGATGCGGCAGGATGCCGTGGCCTGCGCGTGGGCGGGGCGGTGGTGTCGGAAAAGCACTGCAATTTCCTCATCAATGACGGCGGCGCGACGGGAAGCGACCTGGAGACGCTTGGTGAAACGGTGCGCGCCCGTGTTAAGCAGGCGAGCGGCGTCGATCTGCATTGGGAGATCAAGCGGATCGGAGAGCCGAGCGCGGAACGGGGGAGCAAGCGGTGACCGATCGCAAGTACGAGCATGTTGCGGTGCTGCTGGGCGGCCTGTCCGCCGAGCGCGAGGTCAGCCTCAACTCCGGCAAGCAATGCGCCGATGCGTTGGAGAGCGTCGGCTACCGGGTCACGCGCGTCGATGCCGGCCGCGATCTCGCGCAGCAGCTAAACCGGATCAAGCCCGACGTCTGCTTCAATGCGCTGCATGGGCGCTGGGGCGAGGATGGCTGCGTGCAGGGCATCCTGGAGGTGCTGGACATCCCCTACACCCATTCGGGCGTGCTCGCCTCCGCGCTGGCCATGCACAAAGAAAGGGCGAAGACGGTGCTGCGTGCTGCCGGTGTGCCGGTTGCGGAGAGCCGCATCGTCTCGCGGGCGGAAGCGGCCAAAGCGCATGTAATGGAACCGCCCTATGTCATCAAGCCGGTTTCCGAAGGCTCCAGCGTCGGTGTTTTCATCGTCCGCGAGGACCAGAAACATCCGCCGCAGCAATTGACGGCCTCCGACTGGACGTTCCCGGAGGAATTGATGGTGGAACGTTACATACCGGGGCGGGAACTCACCTGCGCCGTCATGGGCGAGGAAGCCCTTGGCGTCATCGAGATCCTGCCCGCTGAGGGACTATCCTTCTACGATTACGAAGCGAAATACGCGCCGGGGGGATCAAAACACGTGCTCCCGGCCGAAATTTTACCAGATGTTTACCAATTGGTTCGGAATCTATCGGTAGCTGCGCATTCGGCTCTGGGATGCCGCGGGATCAGCCGGTCCGACTTTCGTTTCGACGAGAGATCCGGTAGCCGCGGGCTCGTTTGCCTGGAGGTCAATACGCAGCCCGGTATGACAGCGACGTCGCTGGTTCCGGAGCTGGCACAGCACGCCGGCTGGACATTTGGGGAATTGGTTCGCTGGATCGTGGAGGATGCGTCGTGCAACCGCTGAGCGGTAGGCCCGGCAGAAAAAAAGGAAAATCCGGATTGTTTGGCGGTTTGCGGGGCGCGTTCGCCTCGGGCCGCGATTCATCTGGCGATTCCTCCGGCATCCGGCTGAGGTTGTCGGACGCCTGGCAAGGCCGCTCGAACAGTCGTGCGGGCAGGGCGGAAGCGCGCTTCAACGCCGTAACCGCGGCGCCGCGCCGCGCGTGGCGGGCCGGAACGGCGCTGTTTCTGATCGGCGTCGCCGGTTACGGCCTAGCGGTCGGCGGCTACTTCGAACGTTCGATGGCCTTCATGGCGAATGAAACCACGGGCGCGATCGCGCGCGCGGGCTTCCGCATCGACAAGCTCACTATCGAGGGACAGGAACGCACCAGCGACCAGGACATTGCCGGGGCGCTCGGCGTAGGCAATGGAGCGCCGGCGCTGACCTACGACACGGGCGCGGCGCAGTTGCGTCTTGAACAGCTTCCCTGGGTCAAGCGCGCCCAAGTGATGCGGCTGCTGCCGTCGCGTCTGCATGTGGTGATCGAGGAGCGCGCGCCCTATGCGGTCTGGCAGCACAACGGCTCGCTCTATCTGGTTGACGAGGACGGACTCGGCATCGCGCCGCTGTCGTCTCCACGTCCAGATCTTCCTTTCATCGTCGGCGACGGCGCACCGAAAGCGGTGAAGCCGCTATTCGCCACGCTGACAAGCTGGCCCGAATTCGCGCGCAGGGTGAAGGCTTCGGTGCGGGTGGCGGAGCGCAGGTGGAACCTGCAGCTCGACAACGGCATCGAGATCAGATTGCCGGAGAACAACATCGAAAACGCGCTGGCAAAGCTTTCCGAGTTGGATCGCGAGCATAAGGTTCTGTCCAATTCGATCGCTTCGGTCGATCTGCGTATTCCCGGCCGCGTCACCGTGCGGCTTACCGACGATGCGGCGGCGCGGCGCAGTTCCGCTCCGGCGGGCGCGCCCGCGGAACGCGACACCTGAGGGGGCAGGGAATCGGGGATGGCACGGCAGACGGGACAAAGCTCCAATCGGCAGCGAACGGTGACCGTGCTCGACATCGGTTCGAGCAAGGTGACCTGCCTGATCGCGCGACTGCAGCCTGGCAGCGATGCATCCCAGCCAACGGTTCCCACGGTGATCGGCTTCGGCCACCAGCGTTCCCAGGGCATCAAGAGCGGCACGGTCATACACATGGACGTGGCCGAGCAGGCCATACGTGGCGCCGTTGACCAGGCGGAGCGCTCCGCAGGTCTGACCGTGGACGAGGTGATCCTGTCGGTGTCGTGCGGCAGGCTGAAAAGCGACAACTTCTCCGCCAGCGTGGCCATTGCCGGCGAATCCGTCCGCAACCAGGACATCGAGCGGGTGCTGGCCGCGGGCCGCGAGTATGCTGCGCGGGAGGGCCGGGTCGTGTTACATGCCCTCGCGACCGGCTACAGCATTGATTGTCATACTAAAATTTCCGAACCGCGAGGCATGATCGCCGAGCGGCTGGGCGTTGATGTGCATGCTGTCGCGGTTGACGACGTGCCGCTGAAGAATCTCATCCTCTGCGTGGAGCGCTGCCACCTGTCGGTCGGCGCCATGGTCGCTGCTCCTTATGCCAGCGGACTTGCTTCCCTGATCGGCGACGAATCGCGACTCGGTGTAACCTGCATCGACATGGGCGCAGGCACGACCACATTCGCCGTGTTCGCGGAAGGCAATTTCCTCTACTGCGACGCCATCGCCATTGGGGGGAATCACGTAACCCTTGATCTGGCTAGATATTTTTCGATTTCGCTGGAGCAGGCGGAGCGCATCAAGACGCTGCACGGGGCGCCCTTTGCGACCGCCCTGGACGAGCGCGCCTCGATCGCCGTGGCCAGTCAGAAGGGCGACTCCGACGCTGCGGCGCACAAGATCACCCGGGCGCAGATCGCCCAGGTGGTGCAACCGCGCATAGACGAGATTCTGCAAATCACTTATGAGCGAATGTGCGCTGCGGGTCTCGACGAGATCTCGGGGCAGAAGATTGTTCTGACGGGGGGCGCGAGCCAGCTCACGGGTTTGCCGGATTACGCGGTCCGCGTACTCGGCAAATCGGTTCGGGCATCCAAGCCGCGGCATCTGAGGGGATGGCCGCAAAAGAGCGTTGGTCCGTCATTTTCAGTAGCGAGTGGTCTTGTGCTGCATGCGTGCAACCCCGCGGCTGAAATAGGTGCGTCCGCAGCGGGGCGGGGCCTTGCAACGGGTTCGGGTTATTTCGCCCGCGTGGGTCAGTGGATCAGGGAAAGTTTTTGAGGGGTGGGGTAGTGCATCGGTCCGCCGGCTACCAGCGCGGCGGCTCCGGGACTCAAACGGAAATGCCGGGAAACGCTGGCAACGAAGGACAAGCGGGAAAGCCATGACCATCAATCTCAAAGTGCCCGACCTGACGGAGTTGAAGCCGAGGATCACCGTATTCGGTGTCGGCGGCGCGGGCGGCAATGCCGTCAACAACATGATCCGGTCCGGCCTCGAAGGCGTGCACTTCGTGGTGGCCAACACCGACGCGCAGGCGCTCAGCGTCTCAAGCGCGGAGCGACGCATCCAGATGGGCGCCGCGGTCACCGAGGGACTTGGAGCGGGCTCGAAGCCGGAAATCGGATCGGCTGCGGCGGAAGAAGTCTATGCGGACATCAAGGCGCATCTGTCGGGGTCGCACATGGCCTTCATCACTGCGGGCATGGGCGGCGGCACGGGAACAGGCGCGGCGCCAGTGATCGCGCGCGCCTCGCGCGAGGATGGCATTCTGACCGTCGGTGTCGTCACCAAGCCGTTCCAGTTCGAGGGACATCGCCGGATGACCACCGCGGACGCCGGCATCAAGGAGCTGGCGAAATACGTCGATACGCTGATCGTCATTCCGAACCAGAACCTGTTCCGGGTGGCCACAGAAAAGACGACGCTGACCGACGCCTTCGCCATGGCCGACAAGGTGCTGCATTCCGGCGTTGCCTGCATTACTGACCTGATGGTGAAGGAAGGCCTCATCAATCTCGACTTCGCCGACGTCAAGACGATCATGCAGAACATGGGCAAGGCGATGATGGGCACCGGCGAGGCGTCCGGCGAGAAGCGAGCGATCGAGGCGGCGGAAGCCGCGATCTCCAATCCGCTGCTCGACGATGTGTCGATGAAGGGCGCAACGGGACTCCTGATTTCGATTACCGGCGGACCCGATCTGACCCTTTATGAGGTGGACGAGGCCGCCAGCCGCATCCGCGAGGAGGTGGACTCCGAGGCCAACATCATCCTCGGTGCGACCTTCGACAACGAATTGGAGGGCATGATCCGCGTCTCGGTTGTCGCCACCGGTCTGGAGCGCCAGGCAGGCGCGGGTATACGCGAGCAGGCGGCGGACCAGGCTGCCGATCTGGCCAGCCTTTCGGGCCGTATCGCGGCGCTGACGCCCGCGGGCGGAGACAGGCGTGCTGCGCAGGCCCAGGGCGGCCGCGAACAATTCCGCGGACCCGGAGACGTCACCATCGAGAAGCGCGCGCCGCAGACGCCGGCGCGGCGTCCAGCCGCCGCCCAGGGGGGCGCCGATGGCCAGGGCCGGCAGAAGTTCGTGCCCCAGCCGCCCTCGGTGGCGCGCCAGGCACCCCTGAAGATGCCCCGGGTGGAGGACTTTCCCGATATCGTCCAGAATGAACTGAAAGCGCGACGGGGCGAACTTCCCGAAATCGGCCTGCAGGCCCAGAAGAAAAAGACGGGCTTTTTCGAGCGGCTGAAGGGTGGTCTTGGCCGCAGCGGCGACACTGCCGAAACCGACGCGCACCAGGAGCCGGTCATGGAGGCGCAGAGGACTCCTGCGGCCCGGCACACAGCTTCGGCGGCCGCCGATTCCCGGGCCCGTATTACCCGCACGGCCGGGACGCCCAAGACCCAGCCCGGCAAGGTGAAGATGGCGGAGGAGGACGAGTTGGAAATCCCGGCCTTCCTGCGCCGGCAGAGCAGTTAACATATGGGGCGCTGGGACGCCCAAAAGTGGCGAAGGACAGGCGAAAACAAGGAGGAAAAGCGTAACAGAATGTAAAAATCCGTGATTTGTGCGTGGGCGGAATCGCAGTCTATCCTCATTTTGCTAGCCCAAGGCACGGGCGACACGGGGAAGACTGCCAAATTTACCAATAAGGCAGCGCCATTCAGGGTCCGTTCGAACAAGAGTGTCGGGGGCGCGTTAGATCCAGTCGGGGGCTAGGG
Organism: Pseudomonadota bacterium; assembly: GCA_036155355.1. GTDB lineage: Bacteria > Pseudomonadota > Alphaproteobacteria > Rhizobiales > Methyloligellaceae > JAYZVT01. Next base: position 4,803 of record JAYZVT010000100.1, on the reverse strand, counting down.
ATCGTTCATCCTGGCCGTTAGGGAACGTAAGGACGGCGCGTGGTGATGAATCGCTTTGTTGGGGCACGGCAAACTACACTTGCCGGTGATATAGAGCTCACAGGGACCGGCGTTCATACGGGCGCTCCCGTTTCCATAACCCTCTCACCCGCCGACGCCGATACCGGCATCGTCTTTTGCCTCCGCAAGGGCGGCGGCACCATCGAAATTCCTGCAAGTTTCAAGGCCATCTCGGGCGTTACGCTCTGCACCGTGCTCAGCGACGGCAACGGCGCTTCGGTAGCGACGGTGGAGCATCTGCTTGCCGCCCTGCGTGGCCTCAACGTCGATAATGTGATGGTCGAGATCGACAGTGGCGAAGTCCCGATCATGGACGGCAGCGCCCAGGCTTTCGTCGATGCCATCGACGAGACTGGCATCGCCGAACTCGATGCGCCGCGCCGCTTCATCAAGGTCCTCAAGCCCGTGCGGGTGGAAGAGGGCCAGTGCTTCGGCGAGATCAGGCCGCATAACGGCTTCCATGTAGACGTGGAGATCGACTTCGACTCGCCGGTCATCGGCAGGCAGAAGTTCTCGGGCGAAGTCAGCCCGGGCGTGTTCCGCGACGAACTGTGCCGGGCGCGCACCTTCGGCTTCATGAAAGACGTGGAGAGCCTGTGGGCAGCCGGTCTGGCGCTCGGGGCCTCGCTGGAGAATACCGTGGCGATCGGCGACGGCCGTGTCATAAATCAGGACGGTCTGCGCTATGCGGACGAGTTCGCGCGTCACAAGGCGCTCGACGCCGTCGGCGATCTGGCTCTGGCGGGCGCGCCCATTCTCGGCGCTTACCGGTCCTATCGCGGCGGTCACCGGTTGAACGCACTCATGCTCAAGGCCCTGTTCGCGGATGACATGGCCTGGACGGTTGTCGAGGCTCCGCGGGTGCGCGAGGTGGTGCGCGCCGATGCAGGCATGAGCATAGCCGTCAATTACGCGGCGGACCGCAGCTAGCGCCAGCATTTTCCCGGTTCTGCCCATGTCCGGCCCATTGTGGCCGTCACGCCGAAACGGCACAGATTCACCACATTCAACGTGTTCCTATGCTGGCTTGGGGCACTGGCCTGCTATATGTACGGGCAGCGGTCCACATCCGCGCGTCTGGACGGGGAACAAGGGTGAGGGACGGAAAACGACGCATCTGGCTTGTTCTGCTTTCGCTGGCTTTCGGGCCGGCGCTGGCGGCGTGCGCCTCCTCCGAATCCAAGGTCAACAAGAACCCCGATCCGCCGGAGATCATTTACGCCCAGGCGGACGAACTCATGAACCGCGGCAAGTTCGAATCGGCGGCGCAGAAATTCGAGGAGGTGGACAGGGAGCATCCCTATTCGCCCCAGGCGCGCCGCGCGATCGTCATGTCCGCTTTCGCCTATTACAAGGCGGGCAAGTTCGCGGAGGCCAATACGTCGGCCCAGCGTTATTCGACGCTGCACCCGGGCACCAAGGAGGCGGCGCTGGCACAGCATATCGTTGCCATGTCGCAATATGACCAGATCAAGGATCCCGCCCGCGACCAGTCCAAGACCAAGGAAGCCGTGACCGCGCTGCGGACGCTGGTGCGGCGCTATCCCGATAGCCCCTATGCCGAGGAAGCGTTCAACCGAATAAAAATTGCCACCGACATCCTCGCGGCCTCGGAGATGAAGGTCGCCCGCTACTATCTTGAGCAGAAGAATTTCCTTGCCGCCATCAACCGTTACCGGGTGGTCATTGCCGAATACCAGACGACCCAGCATGTGGAAGAGGCCTTGATGCGGCTCGCGGAAGCCTATATGGCGCTCGGTATCAGGAACGAGGCGCAGACGGCTGCGGCCGTGCTTGGCCACAACTTTCCGGAAAGCCAGTGGTACAAGAACGCTTACGCCCTGCTGAAGTCGGACGGACTGGAGCCCTACGAAGACAAGGGCTCCTGGATCAGCCGTACCTGGAGAAGCGTCAAGCCAACCTGACGGCCCGGCCATGCTAGCGGCCCTGTCAATCCGTGACATCGTCCTGATCGACCGTCTCGACCTCGAGTTCGGCCGCGGCATGAGCGTGCTCACGGGGGAGACGGGCGCGGGCAAGTCAATCCTGCTGGATGCCTTTGCGCTTGCGCTGGGCGCACGGGGCGACGCCTCGCTGGTGCGCTCGGGCGCGGAGCAAGGACAGGTGACCGCGGTGTTCGCACTGAACCCGGGGCATCCGGTGCTCGCCCTGCTGGCCGAGAATGAACTTCCCGGCGACGGCGATCTGATCCTGCGGCGCATCCAGTCGGCGGACGGACGCACGCGCGCCTTCGTCAATGACGCGCCGGTGTCCGCGCAACTGCTTCGGCGGGTCGGTGAGTTGCTGGTGGAGATCCACGGTCAGCATGACGACCGGGCGATGACCGACCCGTCCACCCACCGGGACCTGCTTGATGCCTTCGCGGGGCTGACGGCCGAAGCCCGCTCAGCCGCATCATTACACGAAGCGTTGAAAGACGCGGATACCGCGCTGGCCGAACACAAGGCGCAAATCGCGCGCGTGCGCGAAGGACGGGACTATCTGGAGCACGCAGTGGAGGAGTTGCGCACGCTGGCGCCACAACCGGGCGAGGAGGCAGAACTTTCGTCTCGGCGGCAGGTGATGATGCATTCGGAAAAGATCGCTAGCGATCTGGAGGAGGCGCTTGCGGCGCTGTCGGGCGATGACGGCCGCCAGTCGCGGCTGGCGGCCGCCCTGCGCAAGCTTGAACGGCAGCCGGCGGAAGTCTCGGCGCTGACCGGTCCGATCGCGGCGGCCCTGGAGCGGGTGGTGGTGGAAACCAATGACGCCCGCGATGCGCTGGAGCAGGCGCTTGAGCGTATCTCCTACGAACCCAAGGAGCTGGAGGCCGCCGAAGAGCGCCTGTTCGCGCTGAGGGCGCTCGCCCGCAAGCATCAGGTGCCTGTGGACGGCCTTGCTGCGCTGGTGGCGAAGTTCGAGGGCGAACTGGCGGCGCTGGATGCGGGTGAGGAGACTCTCGAACAGCTGGGCAAGGCTGCAAAGGCCGCCCATGACAGTTACCGCAAGGCCGCCGAGAAACTCAGCGCGCAGCGGCGCAAGGCGGCGACGCGGCTCGACGAAGAAGTGATGGCGGAACTGCCGCCGCTTAAGCTGGAGAAGGCGAAATTCATCACAGGCATCGAAAGCGTCAGCGCGGAGCAGGGCGGGCCGCAGGGTCTCGACCGCGTGACCTTCACCGTGCAGACCAATCCGGGCACCGCCGCCGGTCCGATGATGAAGGTGGCGTCGGGCGGCGAACTGGCCCGCTTCATGCTGGCGCTCAAGGTGGTGCTGGCGGCACGCGGCTCGGCGCCGACGCTGATATTCGACGAAATTGACACGGGCGTCGGCGGCGCCACCGCTTCGGCCATCGGCGAGCGGCTTGCACGCCTCTCCGGCGACCTGCAGGTGCTTGCGGTCACCCATGCCCCGCAGGTTGCGGCACAGGCGACGGGGCATCTGCGTATCACCAAAGAGTCTGTAGCAAGAGGGGTGGAAGCGGTTGCGACGCGCGTGGCAGTGCTGGACAGCACGGCGCGGCGCGAGGAGATTGCACGCATGCTCGCGGGGCAGGTCATCACCGAGGAAGCCCGCGCTGCCGCCGACCGACTCATTGGGGGGCAGGCATGACGGGCAAGGAGCCCAAAGCTCCCCTGTCGAAAAAGCCGGTCAGAAGCCTCAGCAAGAGCGAAGCCGCGCACGAGCTGGAATTCCTGGCCGGGGAGATCGCACGGCACGACGCTCTCTACTACCAGGAAGACGCGCCGAAGATTTCGGACGCGGAGTATGACGCCCTGCGCGAGGCGAACTCGGCCATCGAAGCGGCGTTTCCCAAACTCATGCGCGAAGACAGCCCCAGCCTGCGGGTGGGGGCAGCCCCTTCAGCCAAGTTCGCCAAAGTTCGTCATGCGGTGCCGATGCTGTCGCTCGGCAACGCGTTCGAGGAAGAGGACGTCCGCGAATTCGACGCGCGTATCCGCAAGTTCCTCAGGCTCGGGGATGAAGCGCCGCTGGCCATGACGGCGGAGCCGAAGATCGACGGGCTGTCCATATCGCTTCGCTACGAGAAGGGCAGGCTGGTGCAGGCAGCCACGCGAGGCGACGGCACCGAAGGCGAGGACGTCACGCACAATGTTCGCACGATCAGGGACATTCCGGAGCGGGCGAAAGGCGAAATGCCGCCGGTGTTCGAGGTGCGCGGCGAGATCTTCATGACGCACACGGATTTCGTCGCCCTCAACAAGCGCCAGGAAGAAGCGGGCGAGCAGACCTATGTGAACCCGCGCAACACGGCATCCGGTTCGCTGCGTCAGCTCGACCCGAAGATCACCGCGTCGCGGCCGCTCAAGTTCTTCGCCGATGGCTGGGGTGAGGTTTCTTCACTGCCGGCGGACACACAATGGGGCGTCTATCAGGCGATGAAGCGCTGGGGCTTCCCGCTCAATCCGCTGATGAAGCTCTGCCACGGCGCAGAAGAACTGCTGGAAGTCTACCGCGATATCGGCGAGGGACGCGCCGGGCTCGGCTACGACATCGACGGCGTCGTCTACATGGTGGACCGGCTGGACTTCCAGGAGCGACTCGGCTTCGTCTCTCGCGCGCCGCGCTGGGCCATCGCCCACAAGTTTCCGGCCGAGAAGGCGCAGACCGTGCTGGAAGATATCGACATCCAGGTGGGCCGCACGGGAGCGCTCACGCCGGTCGCCAAGCTGAAGCCGGTGACTGTCGGCGGCGTGGTGGTACAGAACGCCACGCTGCACA
>JAYZVT010000099.1:0-8096 GCA_036155355.1 Pseudomonadota bacterium | reverse complement strand
ACTCGAGGCCGCTCAGATTGCGCTGCTGGGAAAATAGATGCGACAAGAATGCAACATAAAGCTATTTTTCTGAATAAAATCAATTAAGATAATAAACATCATAATCCGCGTGTCGGGGGTTCGAGTCCCTCCTCCGCTACCAATTCCACTTCAATCGACACAAACGCAGAAGGCTATTGGGCCTGGATGAGGCTGTCGCTGCTGACAAAGCCGAGCTTGCGGCCGTCCCTGGCGACAAGGCTCCAGCCGCCTTCGCTGGCGAGCAGCGTGACAAGTGTCCCTGCGCTGATCTGCCCGCTGGGCTGTCCCGGACCCGGCTCGGTCATCAGGTCCGTGGACCTGATGACAACATGGGTCGGCTTGCGTGAAATGACCGCGCCGTCGCCCGCCTGGTCCGGCAGTTTCAGCGTGGTCATCTGCGCCAGCGGGAAATTCGAGCCAACGATCTTCATCTGCGGGATCTGCCGCTGTCCGAACGCCTTGAAGGATATTTCCGGCACCTGCGCGTCCACGTGACCGGCCAGCTCTGTGATCTCGATAAGTTTGTTGTTGTTGCCGTCGGAGTCCTGCAGCGCCGCGAGCAGTGCGTAGGTGAAGACGCCATGACCCTTGAAACCTTCCAGCGCGGGCTGTTCGTCGGTGGCGGCGGAAAGAATGGTCCGACCCATGGCCTTGGTCATGCGCTCCAGCGCGGCAACGCGCTCCAGGCCGCGAACCACCGGCGCCTCGCCGGTCAGCGAGCCGCTTTCACAAGTATCGTAGAGGAGGATGCTCTTGCGCGCAGGGATCTGCGAGAACCAGCTTTGCCATTTCTCCTGGCCAATGCCCTTGTCCACGATGGACTTCTCGCCGTCGTAGCGGAAGTTCTGCGGGATGAAGTAGTAGCGTCCGTCGATGGTCTTGCCGTGGCCGGCGAGGAAGAACACGAAGACGTCACGGGGCCGAACCTTCTTCGACAGCGCGTCGAAGGCCTTCCCAAGTCCTTCTGTGGTCACCTTGTCGTCGATCAGCAGGTCCGCCTGCACCGAGGCGTAGAGGCCGCCCGCCGATTGTCTGAAGGCTTCCGCCACGGCCTCGGCGTCGCGGCGGGCGTATTTCAACTGGAGCCGGCTGTCCCAGTAGTCGTTGACGCCAACGGAGAGGACGTAGAGGGTCGGTGCTTCGCTGCCGCCGGCCGACGACCAGTTGACCTTGATGCCGACGGGATCGGTGGCGATGGCGTTGGTGGGATTGTAGGCGACGACCTCGATGAGGTTCTCGCCGGGCTCCAGCCAAAGTCGCTTTTTCACCTCGCTCAAGCGGCCGCCGGACTTCGCTTCCAGCCGCTCCAGGCCTCTGTCCACGCCGAGCGTTATTCCGTTCACGCGCCATTCGATGCGGCCGGTGCCCTTACCGCGCTCCTCGACTTCGGCGGTGACTTCGATGGAGTCGCCCTCGGCCTGCGAGCCGCTCTGCGGCGAGACGATCCTGACACGGGGCGGCGGACCTTCGGCGAACAGCCTGGTGAGATTGATCTGTTCGCTGGCCTCGCGCAGCTTGCCGGCAGGATCGCCGCGCAGGGCCTCGGCGACGAGGTCGGGCCGGTAGAGCGTGTCGTAGAGATTATCGATTGTGTGCACGTCGTCATAATCCACGCGCACAAAAAGTGAGCGCGCGGCCTTCTCCGTACCGGCGAAGAAGCTCTCATGCACGCGGGCAATCCAGTTGCCGTCCCGGTAAAGCTGCATGATGACGCGCGGGGCGGGCTTCCCGCGATCATAGATCTGCACGGTGCCGTCCTTGGCTGTGGAGATGAGCCTGCCGTCGGCGAGCGCCTCGACAAGGAATATCTCGGCGGCATGCCCCTGATAGGTCTCCTTGATGGGCCAGCTCTGGTATTCGGGAATGGACACCTGCACGGCGTTGTCGCCGGTCCATGCCATCCAGCCATCCCCCAGGGGAGCGCCCGCGCGCGAATAGGCTCCGCTGTAGGTCATGGTGTCGTGTTCGGCGCCATAGGTCTGAACGATGGCGCCATTCGAATATTTGTAGAAGGCGCCGCCGGGGATGCCGCTGGCGCCGACCCAGTAGGCGCTTCCGGCCGGATCGGCCTTGGCGATGTGGTTGGGGCTGAGCTTGTAGTAGGTGCGGGCGTCCACATACTTGATGAGCTGCCGGCTGAACACTCGCCGTCCGTTCGATACATCGAAGGCTTCAAGATGGAAATTGCCGCCGAGAATCCGGCGGTCGTTGTCCACGAAGGCGACCGGATAGCTGGAATATATATCGCCAGTTGGCTTGATCTTCTGCGTAACACGGCCACTGTCGAGATCGACGATCCGGATCCAGTCGTCGCCCGCCGCCGTCACCGCCAGATCGCCGTGCCGGCTGACATCAAGTCCAACGACCGAATCCCCGTCCGCCGTTCCGAGATTGATCGTCTTCAATGCCTTGGCCGAGACGGTGTCGAAAATCACCAGCTTGCCGTCGTCGTCGCCAAGCACCAGCTCCTTGCCTTGTCCTCGGAAGCGCAGGGTTTCAACATCATAGTCGAGTTCGAGGCTGTGCTTTACCGCGCCACTCTCGAGGTCAATGATCCACAAGCGGCTCGATCCATATTCCTTGGTGCTTTCGCCGATGACGGCGAGCGTCTTGCGGTCAGCGGAAATTTGCGCGGCGCTCACGGTGCTGGGGCGTGCGCCCGTCTCCCCGGCGCTTTCCGGCTTTTTGCCGATGGGCGTGCTGTCTACACCCCAGGGAGAAGCGACGAAAACCTGGCCAAGCTCGGGTCTGATATCGATGACGCTGCCCCAGTCTAGCGCGACGACTGCCAGTTCGGTGACGGCACCAGACGCGAGATTCCAGCCATGCAGCACGCCCTTGCCGTCATCGATGGTGAAATAGGCCAGCGTGGCGTCATCGTTGAGGAACTTTAGGCTGTGGCCGCTGGATCCGGAGTCGGGGCCGTCGAAATAGTCGGCAACGGCGCGCGTGCCGACGACCTTGTTGGTGGCGATCTCCCGCACCTCGATGCGATGCTTGTCATCCTTCTGCTCCGTTATAAGGACGACAAATTTTCCACTACCGGATATGTCCGCCCAGGCGGCGGGGTATTCACGCACGATCTTGCGCGCGGTCATATCGTAGATCAGCGTCTGGGAGGGCTTGTCGGGATATTCGCCGACGCTGAGCAGATACCGGCCGTCATCGCTGACGCTGATGCTGCCCGTACTCAATCCTCTGCGATGGCGGTAGAGAACGGAATATTGGCGCGAGTTGAGGTCGAGCAGAGTGATGGCCGCGTCGTTGTTGGAGGGGCCGGTATAGTCGCGCGCCACCACTAGTCCGGTTTCGCCCGGCAGGAGCAGGCCCTTGCCGGCGATGCCGAAGTCGTTGGCATAGCCGAAATAGTCAACACCTATGCCGCTCTCGGTGTCGCGCTTCACCACACCGTCGGAGTAGGTCTCGTAGAATGCATTGTCGCGTTCTGAATAGGCGATATTGGCCGAGCAATTGCGCCCGACCAGACGGTCGACGGGGCGCAGATTGTCCAGACGGAACATATGCACCTTGCCGCAACTGCCGGCATGCAGGCGGTTTCGCTGCTTGGACACATAGAGGAATGTGAGGAAGTCGATCGGCAGGGCGGTGCTGATCACCGGCCTGGACAGTTCTTCCCGCTTCTTTGCGAACTCCTTGTCCAGTTCTTCCTGCAGGGCCTGGGTGAGGGCGCTGCCCGACAGGCTCGTGCCTCCGCGCCTGGCTGAAAGGAATTCGGATATGGCCTTGCCGGTGTCGGCGCCGGCCCTTCCGTCGATGGTGGTGCCGTAGCCGAGCGCCCATAACAGCCGCTGCTGCTCGACAATTTCATTCGCATGCGCAGGGGAGTTCGTGATGGCATTCAATGCCAGCATTGCCACCAGCAACAGCGCGCCTGCAATACGGTGGAAACAGACCAGCCGGTCCATTGGAGTCTCACCCCTGCCCATGACGATTTGACATTCCGGCGGCAAGTCGGTCAATCGGCCTCGATACATGCGCGTGGCGGTGCATATTGCAGTGCGGAAAAAGTGTTCTCATGGCTGCAGAACCTCGAGGCTGAAAATTCCTGCCTGCGCTCAACAGATCGTCCGCCCTGTAACAAGCGAGCCGGCGTCAGGCAGCAGCAACATGGCTCCGCCGACGATCGAGTGACTTGGGCCATTTCCGGCGGAACCCGGCGACGCTCTCTGTGTTGCATTGAAGGCGCGCGGAATTCGCAGTTTCCGTGTTGCAATGACATTTGGGGGCGATACGCATGGCGGCTGCAGCCAAGACCAACGGCAACAAGCTCAAGAAGGCCGAAAAGGAAGACGTCAAGGAACATGTGCGGCTGCGCGCGCCCGTAGTCTACGAAATCGTGCGCAAGGAGGGCGACACGGAGCTTGCCCGTCCGGCGTCTTCACTCTGGTGGTCCGGCATCGCCGCGGGGCTTTGCATCGGGTTTTCGGTTGTCGCCGAGGCGCTGCTTCGCACCTACCTGCCCGATGCCAGCTGGCGGCCACTGGTGGAGAATCTGGGATACAGCGTCGGCTTTCTCATCGTCATCCTGGCGCGCGAGCAGTTGTTCACGGAGAACACCATAACCGCGATCCTGCCGCTGATGGCGGAGAGGACGAGCGCCAACCTTGCCCGGGTCGGCCGGCTGTGGGGCATCGTCTTCGCCGCCAATCTGGCAGGCGCGCTGATCTTTGCCCTGTTCTGCACCTATACGTCGGCAATCAGCGAGGAAGTCTATGGCGCGATGCTCGATATCTGCCGCCACATGATGGAGAACGGCCGGGGCGAGATGTTCACCAGGGGCATCGTTGCCGGCTGGCTGATCGCGGCGCTGGTCTGGCTCATGCCGAGCGCCGAAGGGGCTGAATTTCCCATGATAACGCTCATGACGTACCTCATCGCCGCGGGCGACTTCACGCATGTCATTGCCGGCAGCGTCGAGGCATTTCTGCTGGTCGCGGAATCCGAGCTGGGCGCGGCCCGAATGTTCCTTGATTTCACTTTGCCCGTCCTGGCCGGCAACGTGGTCGGGGGCACCGTACTCTTCGCCCTCATCGCCTATGCGCAGGTGCGAGAGGAAATGGCGTGATCGTCATCTTGGATATTGCGCGCGTCGGCGTGCGGTTGAATTATGAGGCAAAAGCAATCAGCCGGGGACGGCTTCGGCACGAGCGACAGGAGAGGATATCATGCGCTTAAATCTGAGCAGGCCAAAGGAAACGACCTTCATCATCTCGGCAGTGCTGGCGGGGCTTACACTGCTGGGACAGGTGGTCGCCCTGCCGATCTTTTCCGCCTACGGATTCGGGCTGCTGCTGATCGCATGGATCGTCCTGGCGGCCGGCGTGCTGATGGACAACATGTAACAGCCGGAACGCCGTTTCATCTGAGCCGACGCTGTAGCGATGCGATCAGACGCAGGCTGGCGCGCAGTGCTGCCTCCTCGCCGCCAGACTGGCGCATGCGGAGCCGCAACATGTCGGCCCATGCGTCGAGTATTTCTCGCATCTGCTCCCGCGACAGGTCGCTTCTCGCAGCAACATCCTGCGGCGATTTGAAGACCGACTCGGGGTCGAGCTTGAGCAGTTCAAGTTCCGTCCTGGAAATCGCCATGAGTCGCACCTCACGCGCGGCTGTCGATACCCTCCCATCCTGATAACGTTCGCGGTCGCCATCGGGTTTCCATTTTCTTTGACTCCTCTGTCGAGGAACCAAACGGCCTTCCTCTTGTTTGACGGTCTGAATGCCGCCGCGCCATGTGCTGGCGCGGCGCAGATGCAACCAAGGGAGGACACGCTATGAACCGCTCCATCATGACTATCGCGGCGCTGATGCTGACGACCGGACTGACCGCGCCGGCAATCGCGGCGGAGCCGCCGGCGCCGGCAAAGGCAGCAGAGTGCAAGGAAGGCGAGAAGCCTGGACAGCAAAAGGTAGTGGAAGGCAAGTCCGAACTGAGTCCCGGTTCGGCAGCCGAAGCCTCTCCGCCGGTGGACAAGACCGCGGCGCTCGCCACCAAGCCGGACGAGGCGAAGACTCCGACCGAAGTCACCAAGGACATCGCCGCCAATCCAAAAACAACGGAGAACGGCTCCAAAGTGGCCGCGACCGGCGAAGCCAAGCCCAAGGAGAACTGGTTCGGCTGTCCGCCGACGAAGAAGGAGTAGCCGGCAGGCGTGGCGCGTCCGCGCCACGCTCACTCCGGCTTGACGCGGAACCGGCCGATGTACGGACTGCCAATCGCAGGTGAAGCCGGAAGAATCTGCAAAGCCAAATAGTGAAAGGCCGGCTGTCCACAGCGGGTAGGCAGCCGGTCTGGCGGCCCTGGCGTCATGCATCAGACTCCCTCCCCGGCGCCGGGGTCCGCCTTCCCTGGCATCAACGCATGCGGACCGGAACCGCCATCCACCGCCCGAAAGGTCACCGGCCGCAGCGAATATGCCGGTCCGCCGCTATTTGGGTCCGGCTATGAACCACACGAGCAGGCCGATCAGCGGCAGGAGCACGATCAGGACGATCCAAAGCACCTTGGCGCCAGTCGAAGCGCCGCTCTGCATGACTTTCACAATGGCCCAGATATCCAGAACGAGGATGATCAGGCCAAGAATGCCTCCAAATTCCAATCCCATGGTGAAACTCCCTCGTGGCTTGCATCTACGCAGCCAAAACGCCGCCACGCCGAGCAAGTTCCAAAACCGGCGAATCGAGGAGGAGGCGACGCCACTCTTGCGGACGGAACAAAGGCCGTCCCTCCGGGTTAACGGGATGCTTCCGCCCCATTGCGCAGGGCCTCTCCCTGCGGTTCGGCGGGCTGGAAGCCATGCAAAACGGGGAACAAGACAATGGCGCATATCCTGGTGGCAGACGACGACACCGCACTCGCCGAAATCTGGAAGGATGCCCTTGAAGACGGGGGCCATACGGTGGAGACGGCAGGAACCGGCTCCCAGGCACTGACGCTGCTTCGGGAAGGCGATTTCGATCTGCTGATTACCGATGTGAACATGCCGGACGGAAGCGGCATCTACACCACGTCCGAGGCGCGATTCCTACAAAAGCGAATTCCCATCATCGTTGCCAGTGGCAACGCCGGTGTGATCTCCAGCGGAATGCTGGTACGCCTGCCGAAAATCGGCGCGGACCAGGTCCTTATCAAGCCCGTGGACGTTGACGCCCTGTTGAAAGCGGTGGCTGACGCCCTGAAGAACGGACCAAAACTGACGATCTGGGACCTCGTGCGTGCGCTGTTCCCACGACAGTTGCCGAAGGAGCAGCGGAATGGGTGATCGGACCCATCCGGTCAGGACTCCGCTTCGGCGTGAAGAACTCGCAGGCACAAGCGATTCCCACTCCGTCAGCGGCGTGGCGCGCAACGACGTGCTTCGCACGGCGATCCTGGACAGTGTCTTCGATGGCATTCTCGCCTATGACGCAAAGGGGAGGCCGACATACCGCAACCGTTCGGCGCGCGAATTGTTCGGCGAACTGGCCGACATGCCAGTCGATTCATGGCCCGAGCATGCGGGGCTTTTCGATGCGCGGACCGAGCGGCGCATCGATTTTGGCGACTTGCCGGTGTCGAGGGCGCTGACCGGGGAGTCGATGCAAGGGGCCGAACTGATGATAAGGCGGCCAGACGGCACCACGTTCTATGCAAACGCCAATGCAAGGGCGATGTATTCCGACGACGGCGAACTCACGGGCGCAGTGATCAGCTTCCGAGATGTCACCTCCGAGCGCCAGGCGCGGGAGGAGCTGATACAGGCGCAACGACTCGACGCGCTCGGTCAGTTGACGGGCGGCATCGCCCATGACTTCAACAATGTGCTCTCGACGATGCTTGGCAGCCTGCAATTGCTGCAGCGGCGCGTCGGCGAGGATGCGCGCGCGCAGAAATATGTTGAAATGTGCCTCCGTGCGGCGAAGAGCGGAGGTGACCTGACCGCGCGCCTGCTGGCCTTTTCGCGCCGGCAGAAGCTCAAGCCGGAAACGATCCAGGTGTCGGAGCTGCTCGCCGGTCTCACGCCGTTGCTGCGCCGGAGCATTGAAGCATCGATCCGGCTCGACATCGCGGAGGT
>JAYZVT010000098.1:0-3347 GCA_036155355.1 Pseudomonadota bacterium | reverse complement strand
CACGCCCCAGCCGCCGAGGCTCACCGGCAGCGCGGCGACAAATGTGACAAAGGGCATTGCGATGAAAATTTCCGGCATCGTGACTCCCACGCCCATGCCTTCCGCAAGCACCACGACGCACAGGAATCCCAGGTAGATAATGACGGTGCTGAACAGGACCAGCATGATGAGAACCGATGGCTTGAGAAAAGTCGCATGGATGTCCTTGGCGAAAGCGCGGATGCCGGGACTGCGCCAAAGCACCAGCGCACCCACCGCTAGCAGCGCCGCGGAGGCAAGCAACACGGCAGCCGCGATGGGCTTGTCGAGACTTGCGAACGCAGCCCGCCAGCGCGGAAAGGACAGTGCGAGACTTACCAGCATGCACACGGCCAAACCGCAACCCGCCGCAAGGCGTTCGACCAGCAGCACGCCAAACATACGCGACGTGGTAACGCCCTGGCCCTTCAGCATAACGCCCTTTACCGACATACCGGCGATGGTATGCGGAACCACGACATTCGCCAGCGACGCCGCGCCATATATAACGAAGCTTCGGCTGAGCCGCGAACTCAGGTCGTGGCGCAGCAGGATGTAGTGCCAGCGCAGCCCACCGATGAGGTACTGCAGGCACAGCACCGCTACCGCCACAATCGCATCCGATGGATCGATGGAGCCGAGCCGCCGCAGGATCGCTCCTGCATCAAACACCCAGAACAGCAGGCCGATGAGGACGACCGTTGCTGCCGCGCGCACGCCAAGAAGAATCTTGCGCCGGCCATCCCGCGCCTCAGCATCGCCGTCCGGAGATGCTTCGCCGTGCTGACCAGATTCTTGCCCACTCCCGCTCATATGCCCATTTGCCAATTCGGACAGCCCGCGGCAAATTCCCGCTTCTGTCCTCAGCCAATTCGAAAAGCCAGATTGTATCGAATCAGGTAGATTGATCCGACTGGAAACAATATGGATCAATTTACTCGATTTAAATAGAAACTACATGGGTAGTGAAACTAGACGGATAAACGCAAACCTGTCAAGCGCGGGCAGCGGTCGCTGGAGCGTGGAACAGAGATTGCTTTACATCGAGCAACGCCTGTTCTGGCGGGGCACTATCAACAGGTCGGATATCATCAGTCGATACGAAGTGTCGGTAAGCCAGGCGTCGGCCGATATCAACCGCTACCTGTCTCTGCGACCGCAAGATGTAAGCTATGACAAGTCGGCCAAGTGCTATGTCGCCGGAGTCAATTTCAAGCCATTGCTGGCGCAGCCGGATACGGCTCGGGTGTTGGGAGAGTTCCGGCTCGTTGGTATCGGGTTGGCTGAAGTGTCCGATACGGTGGCCGGCGAGGTGCCTCCATTTGATTCCGCCGCCTTACTCGAACGCGCAGTAGATCCCTGGGTATTGAGGGCAGTGTGGCAGGCAATAGCGGGCGGCAAGTCGCTGCAAATCGACTACCAGTCCCTCAGCAGGCCCGGCGCCTTCGCCCGGACAATTGAGCCCCATGCCCTGGCCCATGACGGCTTTCGCTGGCACGCCCGCGCCTTCGACCGTGAAACTGGCAGCTTCAGGGACTTCGTGCTCGCCCGCATGTCCTTCCCGCATACCCAAGAAGGGCGCACCACTGACCCGGCCCACGACAGCTCATGGAATACTCAGGTGGAACTGCGCATAGCTCCCCATCCTGAACTGACGCCTGCGCAGGCGAGCGCCATCCGGCGCGATTACGGCATTGAAGGAGACTACGTGTCCGTGCACGTGCGTCAGGCTCTGCTGTTTTATGCTTTGAAGCGGCTGGGCCTTGATACGGCGCCGGAAGCGCGGGCCCCCAATGAGCAGCATATTGTCCTGCTCAACCGCGAACAAATCTTCAGTTCGGCGCCCCGCACCGAGCCTGTCTAGAATCCGGGCCCCGATCCGCATCGCCTGAAGCCGTAGGTGAGGCAAGCATTGCTGAAGCACCCGCCAGCAGCAACACCACTGCCACGCCGATTAATCCGAATGAAACCGAAAGTGCGAATGCGGATTCGGCTGGTACATGGAACAGCGATAGGCCGGCGACCATCATGCCTTCGCGCACGCCCCAGCCGCCGATGCTGATGGGCAGCGACGTCACGCAGACAACGATGGGCATGACCGAAATGAAGAAGACAGGCTCTACCGCGATGTTCATGCCGCGCGCGAGCGCGGCGATGCCGGCAAAGCCAAGATAGATGATGAGCGTGCTGGCTAGGACTAGCAGCAGGGTTGTCCGCCAGGACGCGAAGGCCGACTTCAGGTCTTTGAAGAAGCGGCGAATTGCATTGAAGCGCCAGAGTGCCCAGGCTGCCAGAGACCCAACCGCCGACAGAGTCAGAACCGCCAAGGCGAAGCGACTAGCATCAATCGCTCCAAGGTGCGGTTGCATCAGCGCGTAGCCGGGCACCAGCGCCAGCACGAAACAGATAAACAAGCCCGTCAGCGCGGCCAGCCGCTCCGCAGCGAGGGCCGCGCCGGCGCGCGATACGTCGGAGCCGCTGCGAACAAGCAGCACGCCGCGGGCGGAAAGTCCGGCGATTGATACCAGCAGCAGCATGTTCGCGAGCGCGCCGATTCCATATATGGACACCGCCTGTCTTGCGTCGAGCGGCACATGTAGCTGCCGCAATATGAAATGCCAGCGGGCACAGGCGAGCAGATACTGCGCAGCGAGAATGACCACGACCAGCAGCAGTGATTCCCGCTTGATGCTCGCGAGACGCTCCGACATGGCGCCCGTATCGAGTGCCAATAGCAGCACTCCCAGCAACATCGCAGTTGCGAGGGCGCGCAATAGCAACGGACGCCTTTTCGCCGGACACAGGTCTCCGCCGTTGTCGTCAAGTGAGGCAGCGAGGGCGACAGTCATGTCTTGTGCAAAAGCCTGCATGCGTGGCGTCTTGCCACATTCGGATGAGCGCCTGCGGTCGAAGTTCGGTTTTCCGGATCGCGAATCAACCTGCGTCCGCCGCCAGGGACGTTAACGGATTAGCAACGGGAAATGGTTAACGGATGGTTAACGGAGCGTCTCGCTGAGCACAAAGACCCATTTCCCTGCGCGCGCGGAGCCATTATGTTGCACTGCGAAATGAATTGCGGGATGTTTGAGGCATGAACAAGGCGCAGGCAACGCAAGCAACCGGAGCCGGAGCACAAGATTTTGTCCTGCCGGGACTGGCTGATCTGGCCCGGGAGGCGGTCGATCGCGCCCGAGCCCTGCTTGCCAAGGCCACTGGCAAAGTTTCGGCAGTAGTCACGTCGGGCGGAAAGCTCTCCGCGCACGCGCTTGAACGCGAGCAGCACATGGCCCACGGCCTCGCATGGTTCGCTACCTATGTGGAGAGCATCG
>JAYZVT010000097.1:0-3163 GCA_036155355.1 Pseudomonadota bacterium | reverse complement strand
CTCCAGGGCGGAGGCGGGGATGCCCGCCTTCGCGACGCGGGCCAGTGAATGCTCCATGGCGCCCGGCCGGGCGGGCGAGCCCATGCGCTCGTGATGGCGCGTGCGGCGGATGTGGTGCTGGTCTTCGGCGATGTTGGCCAGGTGCGAGAAATAGCTGTAGGCGCGGATCACCTGCACCGCCTGCTCCGGCGTCAGCTCGCGCAGGATCGCCTCCAGTTCCTGCTTGGCCGGCTCGTCGTCGTCGCGGTGATAACGGATGGAGGTCTGGCGGATGGTCTCGACGAGGTCGAAGACGCCCTTGCCTTCCTGGTCGCGTACGGTGTCGCCCAGCAGGCGGCCGAGCAGACGGATGTCCTCGCGCAGGGGCTCGTCCTTCTCGCGGGCGTCGCCGGCAGACGAGGGTGTGTCTTGCAGATTCATGGGGCTGGCGCGGCGAGGCTTGTCATGGCCGGACCATAGACCTTTGCGCCGGGGCGGCAAATGGGCGGGGGTCAAACGTCTTTCGCCATGTCGCGCAGCTTGAATTTCTGGATCTTGCCGGTGGAGGTCTTGGGGATCTCCGCGAAGACGATGTGGCGCGGACACTTGTATTTGGCCAGCCGTTCGCGGCACCACTCCATCAGTTCGTCGGCGGTCACGGTCTTGCCGGGCTTGGCCTCGATGAAGGCGCAAGGGGTCTCGCCCCATTTCTCGTCGGGCTTGGCCACCACCGCCACGGCCGAGACGGCGGGGTGCTTGTAGAGCACGTCCTCAACCTCGATGGAGGAAATGTTCTCGCCGCCGGAAATGATGATGTCCTTGGAGCGGTCCTTGAGCTGGATGTAGCCGTCGGGGTGCATGACGCCGAGGTCGCCGGAATGGAACCAGCCGCCCGACAGCGACTCCTCGGTTGCCTTTTTATTCTTGAGATAGCCCTTCATGACGATGTTGCCGCGACACATGACCTCGCCAAGGGTCTCGCCGTCGGCGGGCACGCGCTCCATGCTTTCCGGGTCCATGACGGTGAGGCCCTCGAGCGCGGCGTAGCGCACGCCCTGTCGCGCCTTCTTGCCGGCGCGCGCGGCGCCGTCGAGGGCGTCCCACTCGGCCTTCCACTCGTTGACCACGGCGGGACCGTAGGTCTCGGTCAGTCCATAGACATGGGTGACGTTGAAGCCGGCGTTGGCCATGCCGGCGAGCACGGACTCGGGCGGGGGCGCGGCGGCGGTGACGAACTGCACCACATGAGGGAGCGGGCGCTTCTCGTCGTCGGGCGCGTTCAGCAGCGTGGACATGACGATGGGCGCGCCGCACAGATGGGTGACCTTGTGATCGGCGATTGCCGCATACATCGCTTTCGCCCTGACCCAGCGCAGGCAGACATGGGTGCCGGCCACCAGAGACAGCGTCCAGGGGAAGCACCAGCCATTGCAGTGGAACATGGGCAGCGTCCACAGATAGACCGGATGCTTGGTCATGCCGGCGGCGACCACGTTGGCGTAGCACATCAGGTAGGCGCCGCGATGATGATAGACGACGCCCTTGGGGTTGCCGGTGGTGCCGCTGGTATAGTTGAGGGAGATGGCGTCCCACTCGTCCTGCGGCATCTGCCAGTCGAAGTCCGCGTCGCCCGAGGAGAGGAATTTCTCGTAGTCGAGGCTGCCGAGCTTCTCGCCGTCCTGGGGGAATTCCGGGTCGTCATAGTCGATGACCAGCGGCTTCACCTTGGCGAGCCTGAGCGCCTCCTTGATGGTGGGCGCGAATTCGCGGTCGGTGATGAGGATCTTCGTGTCGGTATGATCGAGCTGGAAGGCGATGATGGCCGCGTCCAGCCGCGTGTTCATGGAGAGCAGCACGCCGCCGGTCATGGGCACGGCGTAGTGGACCTCCAGCATGGAGGGCACGTTGGGGAGCATGACCGCGACGGTGTCGTATTTGCCGATGCCCTTCTTGGACAGGGCCGACGCCAGGCGCAGGCAGCGCGCGTAGAAGTCGCTGTAGCTGAGCCGCGCCTTGCCATGGATGATGGCGGTAGTGCCGGGATAGGTCTTCGCCGCGCGCTCCAGCAGGGTCAGCGGCGTCAGCGGCTGGAAGTTGGCCGGGGTCCTGTCGAGATCGAGGGCGTAGGGGCTGGCGCCCTTGCCCGCTTTCTTGCCTGCCGCCTTCGCCATGTTGCTCTCCTCATCCGGCCCCTGTGGGCGTTTTCCCGCGAGGCTAGCGCCCGCGCGGGCGGCGTTCAATCGCCCGTCACAGCCCGAGCACGGCCTTCCCGCCATCCCAGATCAGCTTCAGCGAGACGATGAGGATGGCGATATAGGCAAGGCCATAATAGGTCTGCGGCTGGACGATGCGGGTCAGTTTCGCCCCGGCCATGATCGCCAGCGGCGCAATCGGCGCAAGCACGAGCGACGTGGTCAGGTTGTCGAGCCCAAGCTGGCCGAGCGCCGCATAGGGGATCACCTTCACCCAGTTGACCACGGTGAAGAAGATGACGCTGGTGCCCGCGAA
Organism: Pseudomonadota bacterium; assembly: GCA_036155355.1. GTDB lineage: Bacteria > Pseudomonadota > Alphaproteobacteria > Rhizobiales > Methyloligellaceae > JAYZVT01. The sequence goes on along the minus strand of JAYZVT010000097.1, from coordinate 676 downwards.
CAGCCGTGGCTCCAGCCGCTGTGGCAGCAGATACATCTGCATGGGCGGGCCGCCCGCATGGCTGACGAAGGAGGTGAAGCCCGCCACCATGCCCCAGAATCGGCCCATGAGCGGGTTGGGTCTGTGCTTCTCGGCGCGCTGGCGCAGGCCGAGATAGTGGTCGAGGCAGAATGCCAGCGCCACCAGCCCGACGATGAGGCGCACATGGGCTTCCGACACATAGCTGGCGGTGGCCCAGCCGATACCGACGCCGAGTACTGCCGCCGGCACCAGCACCTTCAGGTTGGCGGTGTCGTAGACCTTCCAGTAGGCCCACAAGGCGGTCACATCCATGCAGATGAGCAGGGGCAGCATGATGCCCGCCGCCTGCACCGGCGAGATCACCAGCGCCATCAGCGGCACGGCCAGCATGGCCAGCATGTTCATGAATCCGCCCTTGGCCAGTCCCGTGAGGATCACGGCCGGGATGGCGACGGCATAGAAAAGGGGATCGGTGATCATGATGCAGTGCGGCGAACGCGTCTGGCGGGGGCTAACGGCTTCTAGCGATCCTGCGGCATCCGCGCCAGTGTGAAAGTTGCTCTTGTTGCGGGACGGATTCTGCCGTGAAATCGGGGTAACGAACGCCGTCGAAGGCGGGCCTGAAGGGGAGGGCAGATCATGGCGAGCCGTTACA
>JAYZVT010000096.1:0-2532 GCA_036155355.1 Pseudomonadota bacterium | reverse complement strand
GCTGGCAACACGTGTTCTGGTAGCGTTGCCCGGCGCCAAGCCCGAGGTGATGGACCTGCCGTCCATGGCCCGTGTCACGAAGCTTCCAATCGAGACCTTGAAGGAAAAGGCCGCGTCGACCCCGGCGTTTGCGCCCAGTCTCGACAACCTCATACAGATCGGCGCGGTTCGCACGCTGTGGAGCGACGCGTTGCCATTGGCCGGACAGCTTGAAGCGCTGCTTCGTGAAATCCCTGACACACGCGACCGGCGCGACGAACTCGGTCGAGAGCGCGATGGACGGCCGAAAGCACATGACATTGCGGAGCGTGTCCATGACCTTGCACTACAAAGTCGCTAACAGCCTCGTGCGGCGCCACGACTTGGCATTCCTGTCTGACGAAGGCTGGCGCACGACGCTCCGCTCCTATCCCGAATTGGCGCGGGAACCATTGGTCATTGAGTGGGCGCGTCATGGCTGGCCGCTGGTCTGTCGGCGCCCGCTTCCCGAGGAGCGAGGCGGCATGGCGCTAGGAATGCCACTGCCGCCTTCCGCCGGGAAACGGCGGCTTGCCATCGTGGCCAACCGAGACGAGATCGTGGCGATTGCACCGCCGATGGCCTTGCGCGCTGCGATCCGCGCGGCACCGCGTAGCTGGTGGCGCACCATGCAGCAGATCGGCGAACTCGCTGGACGGTATGCCGTGGACACACGCGTCTTCGGCAGTCTGGCCTGGCATGCTCTGACGGGCCTCGAGTACGTCACGGAAACCTCGGACCTGGATCTTCTATTCAGCGTCAGCAGCGACACCGACTTGCGCAGATTGACCGATGACCTCTTCGCTATCGACATCACCGCTCCCATGCGGCTCGACGGCGAATTGATGCGCACCGATGGTGCCGCCGTGAACTGGCGGGAAGTTCATAGTGGTACGCGCGAGATTCTGGTGAAGCATGCAGACAGCGTCGCCCTGATCGATGCCTCACGCTTCCTTTGTAAGAGGTCGCAACCATGATGCTGGCCTCCTTGGAAGACCTCCACCCCTCCCACCCAGACACGACGCGACCGACCTGGCCCGCCGACGTCTCGTCCATCGGCGCCACCGCGGCGAAATGTTTGCGGCTGGAGCTCGAGACATGGCCCAAACCCGGCCTCGTGAGCCACATCGATTGCGGCAGCCATGACGACATGACCGCCGAAACATTTCGCGCGAGCACCCTCGTCATAGCTCCCTACCTTCAGGCCCTGGCTGAGGCTGGGAGCCAAGGCTGCTCGATGGGAAAGCTCAGGCTCATCGGCCTCGAGGCCGAGCGGGCGATGTTCGCTGCCACGTCTGGGATCAATACGCATCGGGGCGCAATTTTCGGATTAGGACTGCTTTGTGCCGCTGCCGGTGCGAAGATAGCCGGCCGGGTCTCCCCTGCGACGTCTCTGGGCGCGACAGTCTCTCAACTGTGGGGCCGAGGCATCGTCGCTGGCCCGATCCTACTGCACAGTCACGGCAGTGCCGCGCGGTATCGCTTTGGCGCGGGTGGCGCACGACAGGAAGCGGCCGATGGATTTCCGACTGTCTACGCGGTCGGCCTGCCGGCACTTCGACGTGCCTCGCTGAAAGCGCCGGAGGACGCCGAGGCACAGCGTGTCGAAACCTGCTTTGCCCTCATCGCTGCCCTCGAAGACACCAATCTTCTCCACCGTGGCGGCCGGTCCGGGCTTCAGTTTGCCCGGCGCGTCGCCAAGAAATTCCTCGCCGACGACGGCATCGCAAAGACTGGTTGGCAGGCACGCGCGCAGAGAATCCACAAGCGCTTTATCGAGCGCGGGCTCAGCCCGGGCGGTTCGGCCGATCTACTCGCGATGACCCTTTTCATCGACACCCACGAGAGGCCAGTGGTCAAATGATCGACGCAATCATACTGGCCCTGGCACCGGTCTTCTTCGTGATGCTGCTAGGCTATGCGGCAGGCAAGCTGCATATTGTCGAGAACCATCATGTCGACAGCCTGAATATCCTCGTCATGAGTTTCGCGCTGCCGGCATCGCTCTTCGTGGCGACAGCCTCGGCGCCACGCGAGGAAATGTTTAACCTGGCCCCTCTGTTCTTCATCCTGGGCACGGTCATGCTGGCCGCTTTCTACGGGTGGTATTTCTTCGCTCGTTGGTCTGGCGGCGCGAGCAGATCGGACGCTTCCCTGCAGGCCTTGACCATCGCCTTCCCCAATCTCGCCGGCGTCGGATTGCCAATCGCGGCATCGGTAATTGGGCCGAGCGGCACCGTCCCAGTCGCGCTTGCACTGGCGGCCGGCTCCATCATCGTCAGTCCGCTTTCGCTGATCATTGTCGAGCTCGACACGCGAACCACCAGGACAGAGCACGAGGACACCGGAACGGGCTTATCATTGATGCCGGTGATGCGTGCGCTTTGGCGCGCAGTAACGAAACCCATCGTGCTCGGCCCTGCACTCGGAATCCTGGCGTCGCTGCTGGAGCTGCAGATCGGTCCCGTTCCCAAGGCGTGTCTTTCCTTGATCGGCAATGCAGGACCCGGGATC
>JAYZVT010000095.1:0-3667 GCA_036155355.1 Pseudomonadota bacterium | reverse complement strand
GTGCGATGGCGTTCACGGGCGGCCGGGCGCTGGAGTGAGCAGGAGCGGTGATCCTGCGGGCGCATGGTTAACGCTTTCTTGCCGTTCAGCCGTCCGCCGTGATGCATCCATAGGCGATGCGCCAGGTGACGCAGGCTCCATGATCGGAGTCGAGCCGCGCCAGCGCCCGTCTCAATGCGCCCGGTGCGAGCGGCACATAGCCCTCGCGTCCCGCGGACGCGCCGATCGCCTTCAGTGAGCGGAGGAATGACAGCGCATCGCCATAGTCGATGCGCCGCAACTCCACCTCGGTCACGCCCGGCAAGTCCGGCATGGCCACGAGACCGCTGTCGAGGCCCTCCGCCGCCAGCGCCTGCCGCCATTCGGAAAATCCTCCCGGCGCAATGGTCGCGTAGTGGAGTTGGCCAGACTCCGACAGGAGGCGCGTCAGGCTTTGGAGTGACTCGCTTGGATGATCGAACCATTGGGCGGTCATGGACATGGCGATCAGATCGAACGGACCGGACAGGTCGGGGGCTTCGGCATCCATCACCGAGTATCGGACACGCTTGCCGCCTCCGCAGGCCGCCTTACAGGCCGCGACCATCGCCGGCGCGATATCCGTCACATCCAGCACCGCATCCGGATAGAGAGCCAGGAGATGGCGCGTAAGCAGCCCCGTGCCGCAGCCCAACTCCAGTATGCGTGGCGCTTCAAGCGCCGGCAGACTTGCAGCGAGACGTGCCGCGATGGCTCGTTGCAGCCCGGCATGACGGTCATAGTCCTTGGCCCGCGCGCCGAAGCGCCGGGCGATGATCCGGCTACGCGCGGAGGCCATCGACAAACTCGCTGATGCGCGCAGCGCACCAGTCCGGACGCGTGAGCGGCAGCGCGTGGCCGCCATCGGACGACATATGGAACTGGGACTGGCCCTCCCAAACCGCGCGGGATGCGGCGGCGGGAAAAATCGGATCATCCTCGCTGGCCAGCGCCAGCACCGGCGCACCGAGCGACTCCAGGTCCGCCCGCGCATCCCACCGGCACAGCCAGTCGAGCCCGGCGAGCAGCGTCGCCCGGTCGAACTCGTCGGATGAAAATTCAGGCGCACCGCATTGACGCCAGAAGGCGCGCATCTGCGCGTCGATGTTCCTGCCGATGCCCTGCCGGATCGGATCGACTTCCTCTGGCGCTACATGCCTGTGGAAGCAGTCGAAGCCGCAGACGCTGACCAGCCCCTTCAGCGGCCTCGGCCCGTGGCGAAGCAGCCACATGAGGCCGAAAGAGTGGCCGATGGCGACCGAATGCTCTGGCAGCCGCGTGGTCGCCTTGGGGCCTCCGCGGCAGAAGCCCAGGTCCACGATATGCAGATCATGCCCGTCGAGGCGCGGCAGCAATTCCTGCCAAATCCCGCCATGAAAACCCCAGCCATGCACAAGCACCAACTGCATCGAACCTGACTCAATCTCTCAGCTGTTGCGCACCAGGCGATTGATATGACTCGACGATTACGCGATCGCCAGGCGCTTTCCCATGCCCGTTTTCACCGCCGAGAGCAATTGCTCGACGTCTTCATCGGTGTGCGCTGCATTGAAGGCGAGCCGCAACCGGGCCGTACCCTGCGGCACCGTGGGCGGACGTATGGCCACTGCCCAGAAGCCCGCTTCCCGCAGCGCTGCGGCGAGAGTCAGCGCCCTGTCCGCATCTCCTGCCATCAGCGGCACGATTTGCGTGCGCGATGCGCCGCAATCGAGGCCATGTTCGGCTGCGATCTCGCGGAAACGCCGCGCCAGCGCGGCCACCCTTGCACGATCTGCTTCCATGGAGGGAACGATATCGAGCGCCGCATCGATCGATCCCAGCACTGACGGCGGCAAGGCAGTCGAATAAATGAGGCCCGTGCAGCGGTTGACCAGATATTGCTTTACGCGCCCGCTGCACGCCACATAGGCGCCGAAGCTGCCCACGGCCTTGGAGAAGGTGCCGATGACCACGTCCGCGCCCTCGCCCAGGCCTTTCCCGCCCTCGCCGAGGATGCCCGTAGCGTGCGCGTCATCCACCACCAGAAGCGCGTCATGGGCGCGCGCCAACCTGCCCAGCTCGTCGAGCGGAGCCACATCCCCGTCCATGGAGAAGACGCTCTCCGTCAGGATGAATTTTGGGGCAGTGGATGCTGCGTGCCTCTCCAGCAGCTCCGACAGATGCGACGCATCGCAATGGCGGTAGCGGATCTGGCGCACGCCGGCCGCCTTGCAGCCGAAATGCATGGAGGCATGGTTCAGCCGATCCGCGAAAACCAGCGGCTCCGCGCCGAGCACGCTGCTGTCGAGTAGCGCCTCCAGCACTGCCGCGTTCGCCTGGAAGCCCGACGCCAGCACCAGCGCCGCCTCCTGCCCTTTCAGCCGGGCGGTCTTTTCCTCGATACGGGTGAACAGGTCGAGATTGCCCGTGACCAGGCGCGAGGCGGCGCTGCCTGCGCCATGACGCTTCGCCCATTCCGCTGCCCGCTCCGCCAGCCGGGGATCGTTTGCGAGGCCCAGATAATCGTTGCCGGAAAAATTCACGTAGCTCCGGCCGCCAACCGTGATCCTGCGCGCATCTTCCCGGCGCAGGGCGGTCAGCTCGCGATACAGGCCCGCCTTCCTGCGCTGGCGCAGATAGGCGTCGTAGCGGCTTTCGTTCCCTGTCATGATCCTGTATTACCGGAGCGCCGATGCGCCAGCAATCCGGCTGGCCGGAGACCGTTACCGCCCATGGAAAATCGACCCCTCGAACAGGGCCGCGAGGCCGCCCGCCGGCTCGCCGGAAAGCAGGCGCGCGAGGCCGATTCCACCCCCCGCCACGACTGGGAGACGGGTGAAATCCTGGAGCTTCTGCGGCTGCCGCTGATGGACCTGCTGTTCCGGGCGCAGGAGGTCCACCGGCGCCATCACCCGCACAACACGGTGCAGCTGGCGAGCCTGCTGTCGATCAAGACCGGAGCCTGCCCTGAGGACTGTAAATATTGTCCCCAATCGGCCCATTACGCGAAAGAGACCGGTCTGGAGCGCGAGGCGCTGCTTGACGTGGACGAGGTGCTGGCGAGCGCAATGGCGGCCCGCGAGGCCGGTGCCACCCGCTTCTGCATGGGCGCGGCCTGGCGCCAGGTGCGCGACGGAGCCGAGTTCGACCGGGTGCTGGAGATGGTGCGGGAAGTGCGCGGGCTGGGCATGGAGGCCTGCGTGACGCTGGGCATGCTGAATGCCAAGCAGGCCCGGAGGCTGGCGGAAGCCGGGCTCACCGCCTACAACCACAACCTCGACACCTCGCCCGAATATTACCCGCAGATCATCACCACCCGCACCTACCAGGAGCGGCTGGACACCATCGCCCATGTGCGTGCGGCCGGAATCACGGTGTGCTGCGGGGGCATCGTCGGCATGGGGGAGACAGAAGAGGACCGGGCCTCGATGCTGCGGCAGCTGGCGGCCATGGACCCGCATCCCGAGAGCGTTCCCGTCAACGCGCTGGTGCCCGCTCCCGGCACGCCGCTGGCGGCGCGCGCGCCCATCGACCCGGTCGAACTGGTGCGCATGGTGGCGGCGGCGCGTATCGTCATGCCCAAGTCCCGCGTGCGGCTGTCGGCGGGCCGCAAGGCGCTGAGCCGCGAGGCGCAGATCCTGTGCTTCATGGCCGGGGCCAACTCGATCTT
>JAYZVT010000094.1:0-7245 GCA_036155355.1 Pseudomonadota bacterium | reverse complement strand
AACACGGACAGGCGCGGACGCCCGGCGCTCACCCGCTTCAGGGACTTGCGGACCCGCATCCTGCGGCCGCTGAATTTTGCATTGCCGGTGCTCATGGCACGCTCCGTTATTTCTTCTTGCCTTCCTTGCGGACGATATATTCGCCGACATACTTCACGCCCTTGCCCTTGTAGGGCTCCGGCGGACGGTAGCGCCGGATTTCCGCCGCAACCTGGCCGACCTTCTGCTTGTCGATGCCCGAGATGATTATCTCGGTAGGCTTGGGGACTTCGACCTTGATACCCTCGGGAATCGGGAACAGCACTTCATGGCTGAAGCCGAGCTGCAGCTGCAGGTTCTTGCCCTGCAGCGCCGCGCGGTAGCCGACGCCGTTGATTTCCAGCGACGTGGTGAAGCCTTCGGTGACGCCGCCGATCAGATTCTGCACCATGGTCCGGGACATGCCCCACATGGAACGCGCGCGCTTGGTCTGGTCGCGCGGATCGATCTGTATGCCGTCCTCGGTCATCTTCGCCATCACGTCATCGACGAGCACGGCGGCGAGCTGGCCCTTGGGACCTTTCACCGAGACCTGCTGGCCATTGACCGTGGCCGTCACCCCGGAGGGGACCGGGACGGCCTTCTTTCCGATCCTCGACATCTCACAAACCTCTTCGTCTCAATCAGCGTCCTGGAAACAAAGCTTCCTAGAAGACGCTGCACAAAATCTCGCCGCCGACGTTTTCGGCCCGCGCCTTGGAATCCGACATTACGCCCTTGGGCGTGGACAGGATCGCGACGCCGAGCCCGTTGGCGATAGTCGGCAGATCCTTGACCGAGGAATAGACGCGGCGGCCCGGCGTGGACACGCGGCGCAATTCGCGGATGACCGGCGTGCCGTCGAAATATTTCAGCTCGATCTCGATCTCCGACTTGCCGTTGTCATACTCGATCTCGGCGTAGCCGCGGATGTAACCCTCGTCCTTGAGCACGTCGAGCACGCGCGCGCGCAGGGTGGAGGCTGGCGTCGTCACCTTAGACTTCTTGCGCGTCTGGGCGTTGCGGATGCGTGCCAGCATATCGCCAAGGGGATCAGTCATCGACATGAACGGCGTCTCCTACCAGCTCGACTTTACCATCCCGGGGATTAATCCCTGGGAGGCCATATCTCTCAATGCGATGCGCGACATCTTCAGCTTGCGATAGAAGCCGCGCGGACGTCCCGACACGTCGCACCGGTTGCGGATGCGGGTCTTGGAGGAATTCCGCGGCAGCTGGGCCAGCTTGATGCGGGCCGCGAAACGGTCCTCGGCCGGCACATTCTGATCCCTGGCGACCGCCTTCAGCTTGGCCCTGCGGCTCGCGAACTTCTTGACGAGCCGGCGGCGCTTGTTGTTGCGCTCGATGGAGCTTGTCTTCGCCATTCAGTCCTCCTTGTTCCCGGCTCCGCCTAGGCGCGGAACGGGAAATTGAAACCCTTGAGCAGCGCCCGCGCCTCGTCGTCATTGACGGCGGTCGTGCAGACAATCACGTCCATTCCGATGACCGACTCCACCTTGTCGTAGTCGATCTCGGGAAAAATGATGTGCTCCTTGATGCCCAGCGCATAGTTGCCGCGGCCGTCGAAACTCTTGGGGCTCAGGCCGCGGAAGTCGCGGACGCGGGGCAGCGCAACGTTCACCAGCCGGTCGATGAACTCGTACATGCGCGCCTGGCGCAGCGTTACCTTGGCGCCGATCGGCATGCCGTCGCGCACCTTGAAGGTGGCGATCGACTTGCGGGCGCGCGTAACCACCGGCTTCTGACCGGCGATCATCGCCAATTGCTCGGCCGCGGCGCGCACCTTCTTGGTGTCGTTCACGGCTTCGCCGATGCCCATGTTCAGCACCACCTTCTCCAGACGCGGTATCTGCATCGGGTTGGCGTAGTTGAACTGTTTCTTCAGCTCGTCGCGCACCACGCTCTCGTAGTGCTTCTTGAGCCGGGGGATATAGGCCTCAGCCATCGATCACTTCTCCCGAGCGCCGGGCAAAACGCACCTTGCGCCCATCCTTCAGGGTCTTGAATCCGATCCGTGCGGGCTTGCCGTCCTTGGGATCCTCAATCGCCAGGTTCGAAATATGAATCGACGCCTCGCGCGCGATAATGCCGCCGTCCTGCTGCGGCGTCTGGCGCTGATGGCGGCGGACGACGTTGACGCCCTGGACGATGGCGCGGTTCTCGGCCGGCATCACCTTGAGCACCTGACCGCCCTTGCCCTTGTCCTTGCCGGCAAGAACGATGACGTGGTCGCCTTTCCTGAGCTTCACCTTGGCCATCACAGCACCTCCGGCGCGAGCGAGACGATCTTCATGTGCTTCTTGGCGCGAAGTTCGCGGGTGACGGGTCCGAAGATGCGGGTGCCAACAGGTTCGCCCTGGTTGTTGACCAGAACGGCGGCGTTGCGGTCAAAGCGGATGATGCTGCCGTCGGGACGGCGCACGCCCTTGGAGGTCCGCACGATGACCGCCTTCATCACCTGACCCTTTTTCACGCGGCCGCGCGGGATCGCCTCCTTGACGCTCACGACGATGGTGTCGCCGACACCTGCATATTTGCGCTTGGAGCCGCCAAGCACCTTGATGCACATGACGCGACGGGCGCCGGAATTATCGGCCACGTCGAGATTTGTCTGCATTTGAATCATGGTCTTCGACCTTTCAGGATTGCGGACGGAAGGGACCTGCGCCCTAGCCCGTTACCAGCGCCCAGCGTTTCTTCTTGGAGACCGGCGCGCACTCCTCGATCCACACCTGATCGCCGACCTTCGCCTTGTTGGCCTCGTCATGCGCGTGATAACGCTTGCTCCGGCGCACGGTCTTTTTCAGTAGCGGATGGGTGAAGCGGCGCTCGACCCGAACGACGATAGTCTTGTCGTTCTTGTCGCTGACGACCACACCCTGGAGAATTCGCTTCGGCATTTTTCTACTACCTCGCCCGCCTATTTCGCGGCCTTGTCCTGTTTCTGCAGCGCGATGGTCCTGATGCGGGCGATGTCGCGCCGCACCTGACGCACCCGCGCCGTGTTCTCAAGCTGTCCCGACGCGCGCTGGAAGCGCAGGTTGAACTGCTCCTTCTTGAGCTTGGCCAACTCGTCGTCGAGCTGGTCCGTGGTCATGTCGCGCAATTCGCTGGGTTTCATAGCGCCAAATCCCTAGTGCTGCTCGCCGAGGCGGGCGACAACGCGCGTGCGCAACGGCAGCTTGGCGGCTGCCAGCCGCAACGCCTCGCGCGCCACGGCATCGGTCACGCCGTCGATCTCGAACATGATGCGGCCCGGGTTGACGCGGGCGCACCAGAACTCGGGCGTTCCCTTGCCCTTGCCCATGCGTACCTCGGTCGGCTTCTTGGACACGGGCACATCAGGGAAAATGCGGATCCACACGCGCCCGGCGCGCTTCATCTGGCGCGTCATGGCACGGCGCGCGGCCTCGATCTGGCGCGCGGTCACACGCATGGGCTCCTGGGCCTTGAGGCCGTGTGAGCCGAAATTCAGCTCCGTGCCGCCTTTGGCGGTGCCCTTGATTCGGCCCTTGTGCGCCTTGCGGTACTTTGTGCGCTTGGGTTGCAGCATGGTCTTCTTCCCTGGTCCCTAATCGTCCTCAGCGGCCTATTGCGCGCCGGCGTTTTCGCGGCGGCCGCCAGAGCGCCCGCCTTCCTGGGCCTCGAGCGCCCGGCGCTCCTGCGCCATCGGGTCATGCTCGAGGACCTCGCCCTTGAACACCCAGACCTTGATGCCGATGATGCCGTAGGCGGTGCGGCCCAGTGCGGTGCCGTAGTCTATGTCGGCGCGCAGCGTATGCAGAGGCACGCGGCCCTCGCGGTACCATTCCATGCGCGCGATTTCCGCGCCGCCAAGACGGCCGGAGCAGTTGATCCGGATGCCAAGTGCGCCAAGACGCATGGCCGACTGTACGGCCCGCTTCATGGCGCGGCGAAACGCGACGCGGCGCTCGAGCTGCTGGGCAATGCCTTCCGCGATCAGGGTGGCGTCGATCTCGGGCTTGCGCACCTCGACGATGTTCAGATGAACCTCGGAGTCGCTCATGCGCGCCAGCTCGCCGCGCAGCTTCTCGATGTCCTGGCCCTTCTTGCCGATCAGGATGCCCGGACGCGCCGTATGCACGGTGATCCGGCACTTCTTGTGCGGCCGCTCGATGACGATCTTGGAGATGCCGGCCTGGCCGCGCGTCTTGCGAATATGGTCGCGGATGCGGATGTCCTCGTGCAGCAGGCGCGAATACTCGCCGCGATTGGCGTACCAGCGCGAATCCCAGGTGCGGTTGATGCCGAGGCGAAGGCCGATCGGATTTACTTTCTGTCCCATCAGGCGGACTCCTCGACTTGCCTGACCACGACGGTCAGCTGGGAAAACGGCTTCTGTATCTGGCCGACGCGGCCACGGGCGCGCGGGCTGAAACGCTTCATCACGAGATTCTTGCCGACGAAAGCCTCCGCCACGATCAGCGAGTCCACGTCGAGGCTGTGATTGTTCTCGGCGTTGGCCACGGCGGACTGCAGCGTCTTCCTGACCTCGCGCGCGATCCGCTTGCGGGAGAAGGTCAGATCGGCCATGGCCGTATCCACTTTCTTGCCGCGGATAAGCTGAGCGACCAGGTTCAGCTTGCGCGGACTGACACGCAAGCTGCGGGTGACGGCCCGCGCCTCGTTGTCAGCCAGCCTGCGTTCCTTTTTCGGCTTGCCCATGACCTCTAGACCTTCTTCACCTTCTTGTCTCCGGAATGACCGTGATAGGTCCGCGTCGGAGCGAATTCACCGAACTTGTGGCCGACCATGTCCTCCGTCACCAGCACGGGGATGTGCTTGTGGCCGTTGTGGACGCCGAAAGTGACGCCGACGAACTGCGGCAGAATGGTCGAGCGGCGGCTCCACGTCTTGATGATGGCATTCGAGCCACCCCCACGGGCCTTCTCCGCCTTCTTCAGCAGATACCCGTCTACGAACGGGCCTTTCCATACCGAGCGTGACACCGCGCAGACTCCCTATTTCTTCTTTTTCCGCTGATGACGGCTGCGGAGAATGAACTTCGCCGTGGACTTGTTCGACCGGGTCTTCTTGCCCTTGGTCGACTTGCCCCACGGGCTCACAGGATGGCGGCCGCCGGAGGTGCGACCCTCGCCGCCGCCATGGGGATGATCGACCGGGTTCATGGCCACGCCGCGCACTGCCGGTCGCTTGCCCATCCAGCGGCTGCGGCCGGCCTTGCCGATGACCACGTTGGAATTATCGGGATTGGAAACCGCGCCGACGGTGGCCATGCAGCGCGCATGGACCATGCGGGTCTCGCCCGAATTCAGCCGCAGGATGGCGTAGCCGCCGTCGCGGCCGACGAGCTGCACATAGGTGCCGGCAGCGCGGGCGATCTGGCCGCCCTTGCCTTCCTTCATCTCGACGTTATGGACGATGGTGCCGACAGGCATGTTGGCAAGCCGCATGGCGTTGCCCGGCTTGATGTCAGCCTTCTCGTCGGAAATAACGGTGTCGCCCGGCGCCAGGCGCTGGGGCGCCAGGATATAGCTCAGCTCGCCATCCTCGTATTTCAGCAGCGCGATGAAAGCCGACCGGTTCGGATCGTATTCCAGCCGCTCCACCTTGGCCGGCATGCCGAACCTGGCGCGCTTGAAATCAACCACGCGTTAGAGACGCTTGTGTCCACCGCCGCGGCGCCGCGCGGTGACGCGGCCATGAGTGGTGCGACCGGCCTTCTTGGTCAGGCCTTCCGTCAGCGCCTTGACCGGCGCACCCTTCCACAGATGGCCGCGATCGACCAGCACCAGCTGGCGCTGACCGGGCGTCGTGGGTTTATATGTTTTCAGTGCCATCTTCGGGTTCCCTGAACGTGCCTTACAGACCGGTCGTCACGTCGATGCTCTGGCCTTCCTCGAGGGTGACTATGGCCCTCTTGACGTCCGAGCGACGGCCAAGCTCGCCACGGAAGCGCTTCACCTTGCCCTTGCGGTTCAACGTGTTCACCGCCTTCACCTTGACCTCGAACAGCGCCTCGACGGCAGCCTTGATCTCGGGCTTGGTGGCGGTGTCGCGAACGGTGAAGACAACCTGGTTGTGCTCCGACGCCATGGTCGATTTCTCGGTAATGGCGGGAGAGCGGATGATGTCGAATGCGTCTATCTGCTTCATGATCCGGTCCTCAAGCCGCCTTGGCCTTTGGCTTCGCCTTGGCCTTGCCGGCGTCGGCGAAACGGGCGTTGATGGCGTCCAGCGCCGCCCTGGTCAGCACGAGCTTTTCGCGGCGCAGGATGTCGTAGACGTTGATGCCCTGCACCGGCAGCACGTCCACGCCGGGAATGTTGCGCGCGGCGAGGCTGACATTCTTCTCGACTTCGGCTCCATCAATGATGAGCACGGACGCGAAGCCGAGCTTGCCCAGTTGCTTCTTCAGCGCGCCGGTTTTGCCGTCCTTGCTTTCCAGCTTCTCCAGCACCACCAGCTCGTTGGCCTTGGCCTTGGCGGAGAGCGCATGACGCAGCGCCAGGGCGCGCACCTTTTTGGGCAAGCCGTGGGCGTGGCTGCGCACGACCGGGCCGAAGGCCTTGCCGCCGCCACGGAACTGGGGAACCTTGCGGTCGCCGTGCCGGGCCTGGCCAGTGCCCTTCTGCTTGTACATCTTCTTCGTGGTGCCGTGGACTTCCGAGCGGCCCTTGGTCTTGTGCGTGCCGGCCTGGCGCTTGGCGAGCTGGTAGCGGACCATGCGCTGCAGAATGTCGGGACGCGCCTCAAGGCCGAACACGTGGTCGGGGAGATCGACGGTGCCCGCCTTCTTGGCGTCGAGAGTGGTGACGTCAGCCTTCATGACACTATTCCTTACCGGCATCCGCGGGAGCGGGAGCCTCGGCGGCGGGCGCCGCGGCCTTGGCCTCTGCCTTGGCGCCGCCGGCGGCCGGACGGAACTTGCCGGGCATCGGCACGTCCTTGGGCAGCTTCTTCTTGACCGCGTCGCGCAGCAGCACCCAGCCACCCTTGGCGCCAGGAATGGCGCCGCGAACCATGATGAGGCCCCGCTCCACGTCGGTCTTGACGACCTTCAGGTTGAGCGTGGTCACGCGGGCGTCGCCCATGTGGCCGGCCATCTTCTTGCCCTTGAACACCTTGCCCGGGTCCTGGCGCTGGCCGGTCGAACCATGGCTGCGGTGGCTGATCGACACGCCGTGCGTGGCGCGCAGGCCGCCGAAATTGTGCCGCTTCATG
>JAYZVT010000093.1:0-2742 GCA_036155355.1 Pseudomonadota bacterium | reverse complement strand
TGGCGGCGGCAGCCTTCTTCTGCGCCTTGGCGAGCGCGGACAGGAGCGATGAAACGTCCTTCTCCGTCATCGGCGCACCATAATGGAAGCCTTGAGCGAACTCGCAGCCGATTGACCGCAAATAGTTGACATCACTCGCGGATTCAACGCCTTCTGCAATCACGTGCTTGCCCAGCTCATGGGCGAGCGTGACCATGGACTTCAGGATCACGGGGGTCTGGCCATTGTGGCCGTCGTCGCGCACGAAGGACTTGTCCACCTTGATGATGTCCACGGGGAAGCGATGCAGATAGCTCAGGGACGAGTAGCCGGTCCCGAAATCGTCGAGCGCAAGCCGCGCGCCGAACTTCTTGAGCAGTGCAAGTATTTCAATAGCCTGCTCGGGGTTGTCCATCACCAACGACTCGGTGATTTCGAGGCAGAGCGTATCGCGCAGCACCACCTCGCGGCTGAGGATATTCCGGATGTGCTGCAGCAGTTCCTGACGGAAGAGCTGGCGGCTCGACACGTTGACGTTGACAAACAGCGGGTCCTGTTCGCGCGGCAACAGGCGCTGCCATTGCGCCGTCTGCCCAACAGCCTGCTCCAGTACATATGCGCCCAGATTGACGATAAGACCTGTCTCTTCGGCAATGGGGAGAAACTCGTCGGGAGTGAGCAGGCCGCGCTTGGGATGGTCCCAGCGAATGAGTGCCTCGAAACCTGCGAGGCTGCCGTCACTCAACCGCGTAATCGGCTGATACAGAATCCGGATTTGCTTGCGGTCCAGCGCGCGACGCAGGTCGCTTTCCAGCGGCAGGCGCTCGCTGTCCTCGCCCCGCATGCTGGGCTTGAATATCTCGATGCGGTCGGTGCCGGACGCCTTGGCGCGAAACATGGCGATCTCGGACTCTTTCAGCAGGTCCTGATGCTGTTCCTGATGACCGTCGTAGACGGCGATGCCGATGCTGCCTGTCAGGATGATTTCCTTGCCGCGAATTTTCATCGGACTGCGCAGTGACCGGCGGATGCGCTCAGCCAGCATGGCGATATGCTGGGGCTCGGTCTCCGATACCAGAAGCACGGCGAACTGGTCGCCACCCATGCGTGCGAGCGTGTCCTGCGGGTTGAGATGCTTGGCGAGGCGGCGCGCGACGGTCAGCAGCATACTGTCGCCGACGACGACGCCGAGGCTCTTGTTCACGTTCTTGAAGCGGTCGATATCGACAAAAATGATGGTCGGGCGCTTGCCCTCCCCTGCGCGAGCACGGGTGATTGCGCCAGCCAGCCGGTCAAGCAGGAGTTCGCGATTTGGCAAGCCGGTGAGGCTGTCATGCACGGCATCGTGCAGCAGACGCTCGTGGGTGCGCTTGCTGCTGGTTACATCCCTCAGGACGCCCACGCACCGCATGGCCCGCTGCTGCGAGGCTTCGACGGTGCGCGACCGCAGTTCGAACCAGAGATACGATCCGTCGCTGCGGCGCAGGCGTATATCGGTATTTATGGCGCCGCCATTGCGCTCCTGCACCGACCAGAGCATCAGACGGAAATTCTCCCGGTCGGCGGGATGAACGAATTGTAGCCACTCGTCCACGCTGCATGTAAGAATGCCCGGCGGAAGCTTGAGGGCGTCCTCGACCTCGTTGCTGACAGAAATCTCGTTGCGGCGCAGGTGCCATTCCCACGTCGCGGCGCCCGCACCATCAAGAGCAAGCGCCTTGAGCTGGATGCGGCTTGGCGGTGCGCCTTGCAAAGGTTCGCCGCCCCGGAAGGCGTATTGGGTCACGGTGAAGCCGAGCAGCACGATGATCAGCACCAGTCCAGCCACCAGTCCCGACACGATGACGTCGCCGGACAGCTTGCCGATGACCACGAGAAAAGCGCCGAAGATCCAGACCAGAACCAGCATCCAGGTCGGAACCAGCGACAGCGCCCGCTCCTGGCCGCGCAGGGCGAGATAGCAGATCAGGATCGCGCCGATACCGCCGGTGGCGGCAAGCGAAAAGCGCGCCATGCCGGCGGCAAGCCGCGGGTCGATGACCGACAGGCCGATGAGACCCAATTGCGCCGCCAGCCAGCCGGCAAAGGCTAGCCTGATCCAGGAGTGCCAGAATCGCACCCTGAGATAAGTATAGAGCAGCAGCACGAGGCTTGCCGCGAAGGCGGCTTCTGAGGTGGCGCGATAGGTGGCGTTGCCCTCCGGACTCAACTGGAACAACTGGAACAGCTTGTGCCAGAAGCCAAACTCGACGCAGAACACCGCCAGCGTCGACCACGCGACAAGGGCCGTCGCTGGAAAGATCGCCTTGTGATTGGCGGCGAAAAGCGAGGTCAGGAAGATGGCGATGAGACCGACAATGCCGAGCATGATGCCGTTGAACAGCATCCGGTCCTTGAGTTTGCGCTCATAGGCTTCCGGCTTCCACAGGGCGATGCGCGGCACCTTCGCGGTGCTCATTTCCGCGACATAGGTCACGGTCGCACCCGGGTCCACGGTGATACGAAACAGGTCGGCCTGGTCGTCACTGATCTGGTCCGGGCGAAAGCCCTGCGAGGGCGTCACCGCCAGCATGCGGACAGAATCCAGGTCAGGCCAGAAGATGCTCGAGCCCGAAAGAGTGTATCTGGGGGCCGCGAGCCAGCGCACGACAGGCTCGTCGGTTGACGTGCGCAAGGCGAATACGATCCAGTTCGGATTGGTGCCGGCAGTCGTCGCCTCGACGCTGATGCGGCCGGCTATGCCGTCGGTGCCCGGAACCGTCT